>NZ_JBBKBU010000030.1:0-29773 GCF_037892835.1 Peptoniphilus sp. HCN-40583 | reverse complement strand
TTTTTTGTTTGCGCAGACAAGCGTTTTCTGAAAAAACCTTGTCAATCCGCAAAATGAAACGTACAATGGTTGTGGTAGTATTCGAAGGAAACTATACACTTACTTTTACATGAACCATCGAAACAATGTGTATTGCACTCAAACGAGGTGATAACATGAAGCGAGTAGGCATTATCGGCGCCGGAAAAGTCGGCGTCAGCTTAGGCATCGCCCTGTTTACATCGGGGCCCCTAAAAATCAGCGGCTACTACAGCCGCAGCCTTTCAAGCGCAGCCTACGGCGCAGAAAGGACAGCGAGCGCGTGCTTTGAGACCTTAAATGAATTGGTCGAAGCCAGCGACGTCATACTAATCGCCACCCCCGACGACGTGATCGAAGGTGTGTGGCGCGACCTTTTACAATTGAATATTTCGGGAAAGATTCTCTGCCACACGGCGGGCAGTTTGTCTTCTTCCCTTTTCTTCCATCGTACTACCAAAGACGTTTCTGCCGCATCCATGCATCCCTTATTGGCCTTTGCCGACAAGGAATCGGGATACGCATCCGTCGGTCGTGCGTTTTTTACTTTAGAGGGCGATAAGAAGGCGGTGGCGGTTTTAAAAGACTGCCTCGACGCCCACAAGATCCCTTATAAAGTCATGACAAGTGCGGACAAGGCCACCTACCATTTGGCCACGGCGGTTATGAGCAATTTAGTCGTGGCCGTAAGCGCCATGGCCTTCGACCTCATGAAGGACGTGGGCTTTACAGAAGCCGAATCGAAAGAGGCCTTAAAGCCTCTCGGGACCGGGAACCTGGCGAAAATTTTCGACGTGGGCCCCTCCGCCGCCCTTACGGGTCCGGTGGAGCGCTGTGACATGACCACCATTCGCCGCCACTTAGACGCCTTGGCGCGAAAGGGCGACGAAAAGGAAGAGGCCCTCTACCGGGCGGCCAGCCTGATTTTGGCCGACATCGCCGAGGAAAAACACGGGGATCGACCCTACGACGACTTGCGTCGATTGTTGAAAGGAGAAGAAGCATGAAAAAAGCAACGGTACGCACATTTAAAGAGGCCAAGGAGACGGGCGAAAAGCTCACCATGATTACCTGCTACGATTATTCCACGGCGAAGCTGGTGGATCAATCGGGGATCGACTCCATTTTAGTCGGCGACAGCTTGGGCATGACCATGTTGGGCTATGAAGACACCCTGTCCGTCACCTTGGAGGACATGATCCACCACTCCGCCGCTGTGGCACGAGGTGCAAAACATCCTTTGATTATTTGTGACATGCCCTTTTTAACCTACTCCACCGGCATTCGCGACAGCGTCATCAACGCCGGCCGCCTCATTTCAGAAGGCTATGCCCACGCCGTGAAGCTGGAGGGGGGCACGGAAGTGAAAGAGGTCATTAAAGCCATTGTGGATGCGAAGATCCCCGTCTGCGCCCACATCGGCCTCACGCCTCAATCGGTGAATGCCTTCGGCGGCTTCCGCGTTCAAGGAAAAGATGAAGCCACCGTGGCCAAACTCTTTGCCGATGCCAAAGCCGTGGAAGAAGCGGGGGCCTTCGCCGTGGTTATGGAATGTGTGCCGGCGGCCCTTGCGAAGAAGCTCACGGAAATGCTTTCCATTCCCACCATCGGCATCGGCGCCGGCGTGGACTGCGACGGGCAGGTTTTGGTCTATCAAGACATGCTGGGCATGTTCGACGATTTCGTGCCGAAATTCGTGCATCAATTTGCCCACATCGGCGAAGCCATGGTGCAAGGATTTAAAGATTACAACGATGCGGTGAAAGAGGGCAGCTTCCCCACAAAGGAACACGAATTCACCATGGACGAACGATTACTGGAGGACAAATAAGACGATGAAGATTATTACCCGCGTAGACGAATTAAAAGCCGCCTGTGAAGCGGCAAAAGCCAAAGGCAGTGTGGGCCTCGTGCCCACCATGGGCGCCTTACACGAAGGCCACGGCTCCCTGATTAAAAAATGCCGCGAAGAAAACGACACGGTGGTGGTGTCGGTGTTTGTTAATCCCCTACAATTTGCACCGGGGGAAGATTACGAAGAATACCCCCGGGACATCGACAAAGACGGCGCCTTTTGTGAAAGCTTAGGGGCGGACATCGTCTTTCACCCGGAACCGGAAGAAATGTATCCGGAAAACTTCGGCTTCCGCGTTACGCCCCCCGAGTCCATGACCCATATTCTCTGCGGCATTACCCGCCCCATTCACTTTGCAGGCGTCGCCACGGTGCTCACCAAGCTATTCAATTTGGTAACGCCGGATAAGGCCTATTTCGGCCAAAAAGACGTGCAACAGGTGGCCATTGTGGAAGCCATGGTTCGCGACTTAAATATGGACCTTACCATCGTGCCCTGCCCCATCGTGCGGGAAGAAGACGGCTTGGCGAAAAGCTCCAGAAACCGCTACTTAAATGCTAAGGAGCGAAAGGCCGCCGTGGTCCTCTCCCGCTCAATTAAAAAGGCCAAGGCCATGGTTCGGGAAGGCGAAAAAAATGTGGCCGCCCTCTTGGATGCGGTAACGAAAGAAATTCAGGCCGAACCTTTGGCGAAAATCGACTACGTGGAAATTCTTCGCTTCCCACATTTCGAGCGGGATGCGACCTTGGTGGAAGACAGTTTTATTGCCATGGCTGTCTACATCGGAAAAACGCGCCTCATCGACAATAGCTTTTTTAAAGAAGACTTAGCGAAATAGCACAGAAAAAGACGGCCCGCGGGCCGCCTTTTTTATTCTTCTTCTAAAATTTTTTTCCACTTGGCCAAATTTTCCTTTTCCACCCGTGCCAATTCCGGATAGGTCGGGTTCATCTCTTTCATGAGGTGAAGCATAATCTCCGACACCGCGTAACGGGCATACCACTTGCGGTCGGCGGGAATAATGTACCAGGGGGATTTTTCCGTGGCGGTGTGGGCGATTAAATCCTCGTAGGCCCTTTGGTAATCTTCCCAATAGGCCCGCTCGTTCACATCGGCGGCGGAAAACTTCCAGTGCTTTTCCGGGCGAAGGATTCGCTCCATAAGCCGCTCTTTCTGCTCGTCCTTGGACAGATGGAGGAAGATTTTCACCACGGTAAAGCCGTTGTCGTTTAAGTAGGTTTCGAAGGCGCGGATCTCCTTAAACCGCCGCGTCCAAATGTCTTCATCGACGAGCTCCTTGGGCAGGGGCGACTGCTTCAATAAATCGTGGACGCGAGTGACCAGCACATCTTCGTAGTGGCTGCGGTTGAAAATGGCGATTTCGCCGCGGCGAGGCAAGGCTTTCGCGATGCGCCACAGGTAATCGTGATCCAGCTCTTCGCTGTTGGGGACTTTAAAGGGCGTTACCGTTACGCCTTGGGGATTAAGGGCCGTAAAGACGTGTTTAATGAGGCCGTCTTTTCCCGCGGCGTCCATGGCCTGAAGGACCACGACGATGCCCCGGGTGTTTTCGGCGTAGAGGGCGTCTTGCAACGCGGCCATGGCACGAAGATTATCGGGCAGAAGTTTATTCTTCACTTCTTTTTTATCCAGCGGCCCGTCGTAGGTTGTGGCGTAATCTTTTAGATGGATCTTTGTTTTTTCTGGGACTTTGTATTGCTTTGTATTCATGATTCACCGCCTTTTCGGGTATAATACACATAGTGATTGAGACAGGAGGATACTATGAAAAAAGAATTGAGACGAAGCACCACCGATCGCGTTTTCGCCGGCGTATGCGGCGGCTTAGGCGAGTATTTCGGCATCGACTCCAACATTGTGCGGGTTCTATGGGTTCTCTTCGCCTTAGGCGGCGGGAGCGGCCTGTTGGTCTACATTATTTGCGCGCTGTTGATTCCCGAAGAAGCGACTTGGTAAGGACAGCGTCTTTCGCTTGCAAGAGCCGCACATTTTTCGGATCCAACGTCAGGAAGGCGTCGAGGAGTTCCTCGGCGTCTTTTTTGTTGCCCTCTTCCACGTAGCGATTGGCTCGGGCGATGGCTTCCGATTGGATGCTCTCGATCATGGCCTTGGCGTTGGCGTAATTGGTGCGGTCTTCCTTCACCACTTCCTTGTAGGCACCGTAGGCGGCCAGGCTGTCCCCTGCGCGGGAAAGGGCCAGTGCCTTTTTGTAGGACGCGTCGGAGGCCTTTAAGGTTTCAAGCTCCTGAATCTTTAAGGCCATGTCCACATTGTCCACCGTGGGCGGCAGATCGTCGTAAATGGCTTCGGCGGCGGCGTAATCGCCCATGGCGATATAGCTTTGGGCCTTGTCGTAATTGCGCTTCGTGTTCACCCCGTCGTAAATGCGAAAGGCGAAGAGGGTGAGGGCAATGGCCGCCGCGGCGGCGACGAGAAAGAGGGCGGCGCCTTTTCTCTTCGACGGCCTTTCCGCCGAGGCCAGGCCCCGTTCCAAATCGATTTCATCCAAGGGGCGAATGGGAATGGTCTCCTCATAGGCCGTGGCCCGATCGGCGAAATCTCGGTCCTTGTTGACGTAAAGCTGAAAGAGCTTTTTGTTGACCTGCCGCTCGGTCACTGCCGAGAGCACGAAGTCCTTGGAGCGGCTGCAGTGGCGACAGATGTTGTCTTCCTCGCCATTGGTAAAGCCGCAGATGCAGCGCCACATCGTGCCGATTTTTTCGCCGTAGGTGTAAAAGTCCGGCCCGAAGAGCTTTTTCAGCTCGTCCTTTTTTTCCTTGGGCACCGTGGGCACGGTATAGGACATTTCCTTGGTGCGGTCGTAGTAATTTCTCGTGCCGTCTTGAAAATGCACTTCCGATATGCGAATGCGCACGCCCCTGGCCGTGTGGTGGCGCTCGTCTAAAATCCAGTAAGGAAGGTAAGACAGGGACTTGGGCTTTAAGGCCAGATGCTCGTAGCTGTGGTGAAAGACGGTTTCGTCGAAAATAAATTTGCCGAAGGCATTAATAAAAAGCACGTCCACCTTTAAGAGGGTGACGGTTTTGTCGGTGTTATTGATTACGTCGATGACCAGGGCGAAATCCGTGTCTGCCTGGGCCAAGTAGGCATTCACCACCTGCACACGATTGGCCGGATTCACCCGCACTTTTGTCAATAGGGTTCGCATAGAAACCTCCTCGCCCTTATTATAAAAAAAGGACGTAAAAGAAACAAGAAGCAAGAAAAAAAGCACCCTCAGGTGCTAGCGGCGGTAGATCGTCGGGGGAAAGCGGTGCTGTTTTTCAGAAAGCAGAAAGCCCAAAAAGACCCCGAGCATATTTAATAGCCAATCGTCGATGTCGGCGCTTCTGCCGGTGAAATACTGCAAGGTTTCCACGAGGAGAAAGACTCCGGCGTAAAGCAAGAGGGTGGATCGGCGGCCCTTCATTCGCCGAAAGAGCACCGGGGTAAAAAAGCCCAGGGGCACGGCGATGAGAATGTTGCCGAAAATATTTAAAAACATGCCTGTAAAGGAGCCGTAGCGCCAAAAGGCCTTGATGGTGGCGAAGGGAATTAAATTCAGCTTCCAATCGGCGAGGGCTGTGTCGATGCCCAAGATCACGCCGCCCATTTCCAGGCGCTCGTTGCCGACGAAAAGAAAAGACAACAGCCACAAACAGTAAGTGGAAAAGGCGATGAGCAGTCGCTCCCGTTTGCGATTGCTCTTCTTTTTTTGTTTGGAAAAAAGTTGGGCGCGAATCAGTGAAAAGGAACAGAAGGAAAGGAAGCCCACCACAGGGGTCATCTTCAGCACATAGTAAATCAAAAATACCTCTCCGGTTCAAAATCCAGTAAGCTGTCCAGGAGCACGTCGCTTTCTTTAACGATGGCATCCCGGTAGGGAAGGTTGTAGGTGTCTTTTACGGCCACGACGTAAAGCCCCGCTTCTTTGGCGGCGGCCAGCGCGTAGTGGGCGTCGTCCACGAGGATGATTTCATTGGGCGCCACCCCGAGGCGCTTCGCCAAGATGTGGTAGTAGGTGATGTCGCTTTTCTCTATGCCCACGCCGTCGCAGGTTTGGATGAAATCGAAGGCACGATCCAATTTAAAGCGATGCAAGGCGGGCATTAAAAGCTCTTCGTTTGTGGCCGTGGCAAGAACCACCGGGCCCAGGCGCCGCGCCTTTTCAATGGCTTCTAAGGCGCCTTCTTTTAAGGGAAGGGTTTTGCCGTAGCCGTCCAGCAAAATGGCGCCCATTTCGTTAAAAATTTCCTCCGGCGTCTCCTCCAGCTCCAGCTCCCGCTTAAAAAAGGCGCTGGATTGGTTTAAGCTCATGGTGGTAATTTGATCGTGAATGGCGTCGGTGTATTCCTTGCCCTTGGACTCCACGAAATTGCGGCCTAAATTGCGCCACATCCCCATGGAGTCGATTAAGGTTCCGTCGAAGTCGAATGCGATGGCTTTCATAGCGTTCCTTTCTGTTTGTTGCATTTATTTGCGTGCGAGCACTTCCAGTGCCATAAGGCCGTTGAGTAAATCCTTGCCCGAATCGAAACTCATGCCGATGCGGTAGCCGTCCAGGCGCACGACGCCGGGGAGCATTTCCGCCATGTCTGCCGTGAGGGTGGTGTCCGTTTCGATGGTGACATTGTAGGGGGCGGTTAGATCGCCGAGGGGTAAGGTAGAGAGATCCTTGTCCAAAACCAGGGCTACTTTTTCCGCGATTTCCGCCCGCACCTTTTGAAAATTGCGGTGGACGACGGCATTGTGCCCCAGGCTTTCTTTCGTCACCACGTATTCCACATAGGGCATATAGCCTTCGAGAATCAATTGGCTGTAAAGGCCGCTGTCGCCGATAATCAGGCCCACGGGAATGTGCTTTTCCTTGGCGTAAATTTGATTAATCATGGCCTCGGAGCATTTAATGCCGTTAATGCTCACCCGGTGAAAAGCCGTGGAATAGCAGTGGTCCATATTGGCCCGGTGCTGGCCGCAGGAGGCGTGGTAGCCGAGAAAAATCACCACGTCGTGGCGATCCAAACCGCTCATCATGTATTCGCCACGGGGGTAGCCGGAGATCAGCTCGATGCGCTCGTCCATCTCCGAAAGGGCGAGGTAATCCAGATTTTTGCCGTCTCCGTGGCTGTCGGCGACGGTAATGGTTTCGATGTCTTTATTTTTCGGGCTTTGGTGAATGCCGTCGATCACCGCCTTAAAATGGGCGTGAATGGCCTGCGAATAGGCGGCGGTGCGTTTGAATTCGTCGCTGAAGCGGTCGATGCCGCCGATGCCTTCCATGTCGAAGGAAATATAGATATTCATTAAAGGCTCCTTTCCGTGGTAGGATAGAAGAAAGAAAGGGGAATGGGAATGGATTCGTATTACATGAACGAAGCCTTGAAAGAGGCGAAGAAGGCCTACGCTATCGGGGAAGTGCCCATCGGTTGCGTCATCGTAAGAGACGGCGTGATTATCGGCCGGGGACACAACCGCACGGAGACCGACGAAAGCGCCACGCATCACGCGGAGATTCTGGCTCTGAAAGAGGCCGATAAAGCCACAGAAGGCTGGCGCATCGGCGGCGACCTTTACGTCACCGTGGAGCCTTGCCCCATGTGCATGGGCGCCATATTAAACAGTCGCATCGACAGGCTTATAATCGGCACGGACAATCCCCACTTCGGTGCGGCAGGCAGCGTGGTAAACCTTGCGGCCTTTCGCGCCTTTAACCACCGAGTCAAGGTGGAGGAGGGCGTGTTGGGCGAAGCGTGCCGGGCGCTGATGCAATCTTTTTTTAAAGACCTTCGCTAGCCCGTGCCTTGGCCGCATCCAATTCTTCTTTGGTGAGGCCACGCACGATGGAAAAGGGATCGCCTTCGGCCACGGCGCGAGAAGGCACCTTGGCGCCGTCGGGGAGGCGGGTGTTTTCGTTAAGCACGGCAAAGTCGCCTACATAGACCCCTTCGCCGACGGATGCACCGCTCTTCACGGTGGCGTAGGCGCCGATGGATGCGCCCTTAATTTCCGCACCGGCCTCGACGATGGTGTATTCGCCGATGACGGCGGGAAAATCTGCTGTGGCCGTAATTTTCGCCGCGGGATCCACTACGGCCCCTGTTTTAATGATGATGCGGTCTTTTTCCATATCTGTCATTCTAGCCTCGTTTCTTTAGTAATTATGAAAGCAAATGTCCATGACGATGACGGCGGCGAAATACACCGCCAGGGGAAGGGCGTCCTCGTAAATGGCCACGGCGTATTCTTTACCGCCGGCAATGGGGCTCGCCTTCATGGACATAAGCTTTAATTCATCTGCTTCGATGAAAAATTCCCTGTTCCTTATAAAGCCCACGATGTCGTATTTCTTTTCCCTGTAGTTAAAGCTGAGATTGGGAAGCGAAAAGCGGGTTTTGTCTTCGAAAAAGTCCACCACCTCGCCGCCGAAAGACAGGCGGAAGGCATGGGTTTGAAAGGGAGGCGGCGTTTTTCGCTCCAGGCGAAATCGCTCGTTTCCATCGGCATCAATTAGTGATAGAGTATAGGGTATCATGGGAAGTTCGCGGAGGATGTAGTCGAATTGATCGACGAGAGCATCGTCCTTGTTTTGTAAAATCATTAGGCCGTCCGCGTCGTAAAAAGCGTAGGCCATGGCAGCCGGCGGACCGGCGGTGGCTCGCATAGTGCATCGAATCATGGTGTCACATCCTTCCCGTTTATTGTACTATACCGCATCGAAAAAACAAGAATCTGTATAAGGAGGTCGCCTTGGAAAAGATGGATGAACTTTTAAAGCGTATTAATGAATTGGCGCGAGAAGCCAAAGTACGGGAGCTCACCGAAGAAGAGGTGGCGGAGAGAGATCGCTTGAGAAAAGCCTATTTAAAGCTCTTTCGCGAAGGCTTTCGACAACAGCTTTTAAATACGACCGTTTTAGATGAAGAGGGCAACGACATTACCCCGGAAAAATTAAAGCGAGCCAAAGCGGCACAAAAATCTTCCGAGGAAAAGGACGGTCAATGACATGCGCGCACTTATCGTGGGCGGCGGCAAATTAGGCATGCGCCTCGCCCGCTCTTTAGTGGAAGAAAACATCGAGATTACCGTGCTGGACAACGACCCGCGGGTGATTCAAAAGATCAACAACGAGTTGGACGTGTTGACGGTGTTGGGCAATGCCCTGGACTTTACTATTCTCAGGGAATTGGACATCCAAGACTACGATTTAATCATCGGCACGGTAACAAGCGACGAGTCCAATGTATTGGTAACGAGCATCGCCAAGAAGCTGGGCTGCAAAAGCGCCATCGCCCGCATTCGAAATCCCGAATACCACTCCCAAATCCGCCTCATTAAAGAGGAGCTGGACATCGATTATGTCATTAATCCGGAACGGGCGGCGGCCATGGCCATCGAAAAGTATTTATTGAAAAAATACTCTCTCATGACCGACGAATTTGCCGGCGGCAAGGTAAAGCTCGTGGAATTTAACGTGGGCCAGGAAAAAGAGTTCGTGAATAAAAAGCTCATGGACTTAAATAATTTAGACAATCTCCTCATCGCCGCCGTCTCCCGCAGGGGCTACACCTTTATCCCCGCCGGGGACACCATGCTCAAGGAAAATGACGTAATTTTGGTCATCGGCGCGCGAAAAAGCATCGATGCCTTCGACCGGGATCACTCCAAGGTCACGGCGGTGAAGCCCACGAAAAGCGTCATGATTTTAGGGGGCGGCAAGCTGGGCGACTATTTGTGCAGCCTTTTGTTAAAAGACAACATCGACGTCTTGGTCATCGAAAAAGATCACGCCAAGGCCATTTCTTTGAAAGAGCGCCATCCCGATGCCGTGGTTATTCACGGCGACGGCACGGACTTTAATGTGCTGGAAGAAGAAGTGATTCATTCCTACGACGCCTTTATCGGCGCCACGGGCATTGACGAGACCAATATTTTAATGGCCCTGTCCATGAAAGAAGAGGGCATTACAAAATCCGTGGCCAAGATTTCCCGGGTGAATTTCATCGGCGTCTTGGATCGCTTGAATCTCGATGCCACCTTTAATCCCAGCTTTATTACCGCGTCGTTGATCTTAAAATTGATTCGCGGAAAAGACGCCCTGGCCATTAATCTCATGTACGACGGCAACATGGAAGTGGCGGAAATTCAGCTGGACGAGGATCTGAAGGTGTTGGATACGCCGCTGGCCGAGCTGTCTCTGCCCAAGGGCATTTTAATTGCCGTCATCGTCCGCGGCCAAGATGTGAGTATTCCAAACGGTCGCTCCTGCTTGAGAAAGGGCGACCGGATCATCGTCTTCTGTAAGCACGAAAGTGTCCACGTCATGAAAAATTACTTCTACAATGCGGAATCAGGGGGCCTATTTAATGAACTTTGGAGCGGCGTTTAATGTTTTAGGCGCCCTTTTAATGGTGGAAGGGGCGTTTCTCATGCCGCCTCTTCTCTACGGCATCTACCGGGGAGAGGGCAGCATCCAAGCCTTTCTCATCGCCATCGCCGTGGCACTCGTCGTCGGCGCGGTGTTGTTTTTCATGCCGCGGAAACATGAACGCATTCGCGGCCGCGACGGCCTGTTTATCGTCGCCGTGGGGTGGATTTTGGCGTCCCTTATCGGCGCCGTGCCCATTTACTTAGGCGGCGCCACCCCCAACTACATCGACGCCCTTTTTGAGACCGTGTCGGGCTTTACCACGACCGGAGCCTCGGTCATTCCCAATGTGGAGGCCATCGACAAGAGCATCGTCCTGTGGCGCAGCATGACCCACTGGATCGGCGGCATGGGGATTTTGGTCTTCACCCTGGCCCTTTTGCCCAGAGTGGGAAGCAACGGCTTTCGCATTTTCAAGGCGGAAACCCCGGGGCCCGTGGCGGGGAAAGTGGAGCCCCGCATGAAAGACACGGCCAAGGCCCTGTACAAAATCTATTTACTGATTACCCTCGTGCTCTTCGTGCTTTTGGTCCTCGCTGGCATGAATGTTTTTGACGCGGTGGTACATACCCTGGGCGTCGTAGGCACCGGGGGCTTTTCCTCCCATGCCAATTCCTGCGCCGTCTATTACGACAATTCCGCCATTTTAATCATCATGTCCGTTTTTATGGTGATCTGCGGCACCAACTTCAGCCTCTACTCCCGGGCCGTCGGCGGCCGCTGGCGGGAGATGTTTTTAGATGAAGAGTACCGCCTCTATTTAAAAATCGTGGCCGGTGCCGTGCTTTTAATCGCTTTAAATTTAATATTGTCAAAGAAGATGACCCCGGGCCTGGGGCTGAGAGAATCCCTTTTTCAAGTGACCAGCATTATTTCCACATCGGGCTTCGCGTCTTCCGACTACGATCAATGGCCGGGCTTCAGTAAATGCATTTTGCTCGCCCTGCACTTTTTCGGTTCCTGCGCCGGCTCAACCGCCGGGGGGATGAAGGTGATTCGCATTTTGGTCCTGTGGAAAATTGTGAAGCGGGAAATCGTGAAGAGCATCCACCCCCACGCCATTATGCCCGTTCGCGTCAACGGAAAAATCGTGGAAGACCAAGTTATCTTCGGCATCGTGGCCTTTGTCTGCGTCTACATCATTCTTTTAGGCGCCTCGACGGCGGTCACGGCCCTTTCAGGCGTGGATTATCTCACGGCCTTTTCCGGCTGTTTAACCTGCTTGTCCAATGTGGGGCCGGGCTTTTCCGGTGTCGGGCCTACCAACACCTTTGTGGAATTTGCGCCGGGGTATAAACTGCTCTTTTCGGCCCTTATGCTTTTAGGGCGGTTGGAATTTTTCACCATCCTCGCCCTCTTTGCGCCGCAACGGGGCAATCGTTACATGAATTAGGAGAGAACACTATGCACATTACCATGATCGGAACCGGCGCCGGAGCGCGTCTCTTGGCGAATGCTTTGGTTCGGGAACATCATACGGTGGAATTTCTTATTCGCCGGGAGAAACAAGTGAAAAAAACCCTCAGGGATTTTCACGCCCATTATTACGAAGACGAAGAGGATGTTTTGGCCATGGATTTCGACAAAACCGATGCCTTCGTCTTTTGCGACGATTCCAATCGCACCTTGGCTCTGGCGAATCTTTTATCAAAGCGAGGCGGGCCCATTCACTTTATCGCCTACGACAGCGCCCTGGGGCGTCTCTTGGAAAAAACCAAGTCCACCTTCGGCATCGACTATGTCTACGACTACGGCAGTATCTTGGCAGGACGCGTACACCACTTCTTTTATGAAGAGGCGGGCATGCAGACGGAAATTTTCGAAAACTTCGATTCCGCCATGGTAAAAATCGACGTGGCGGACAATCCGGCCTTTGTGGGGCGGCGGGTAAAAAACATCGGCCCCTTGGAAGAATTGGTCCTGGTTACCATCCGCCGCGGCGGAAAAATCATCGTGCCGAAAGGAAGCACCGTCATTGAAGCCGACGATGTGCTGCGCATGGTAGGTAGCACCGAAGCCGTGCGTCGCTTCCGCCGGCGCTACGCCAAAGTGGATGTCTTCGAAGGCCTTGAGCGCAAGCGACGCTTTTTGGTTTTCGGCGACGGCAAAGGCGCCCAAAGCATTGAGGCGGCACTGGCCAAAGAAGCGGACACGCTTCTGCTTTCCCGAGGCAGACACTATCCCTACGGCGTCAACTACGTCATCGACCGGCCCGTCACCGAAGCCATGGAAGACATCGACATCGCCGCCTACGACGGTGTCGTCGCCGCTTCCGACGACGATGCGGACAATTTCCTCGTGGCCACGGCGGCGCGAGATGCGGGGCAAGAGCACATCGCCCTGTGTTTGAAAGATGAACGCTACATGCGGGTGGTGGACGTGGCCCATACCGGCGGCATTTTCTCCGGCGAGCTCCTCGTGTCCCAACAGATTAAAAACAATCTCTTCGGCCCGCCGGAAATCTCCCTGCACTTGTTCCCGGGCACCTTGGAAATCTACGAAATCGTCTTAAGCGAAGATGTTTACGCCACGGGCAAAACCATCGAGTCTTTGGGACTTTCCGAAGGTTTCTTAATCGGCGGCATCGAACGGGAGGGAAAAAGCGTCTTGGCCAAAGGGCAGACGGTCTTAAAAGAAGGGGACCATTTAATCCTCTTCCTCTTGCCGGAACGTGCCGGAGATTTACAGAAGTTTATTCGCAGGAAGGCTAAGCGCTTCCTGACGGAACTGTTTTCTATGTAGCGAAGAAAGAGGATAGTGTGACCTTTTCAAACGACTGGGACGATTTATTGAAAGAGGAAATGCAAAAGCCCTATTACAAGGATTTGCGCCGCCTCTTAATCGAAGAATACAAGACGCAAACCATATATCCCGAGGCCGAGGCGATTTTCCGCGCCATGCGCCTCACTTCCTTCGAGGACACGAAGGTGCTTCTCTTGGGCCAGGATCCCTACCATGGGCCGGGACAGGCCCAGGGCATGAGCTTTTCCGTGCCGGCGGACTTTCCCCTGCCGCCGTCCTTGGTGAATATTTACAAAGAATTAAAAGACGACCTGGACATTACACGAGAAAGCGGCGATTTAACTTCCTGGGCGAAAGAAGGGGTGCTTCTTTTAAACACCACCCTCACCGTCAGAAAATCCCAGCCCATGAGCCACGGAAAAATCGGTTGGGAAATCTTTACGGACAAAATCGTGGAGCTTTTAGGCGCGAGAGAAAAGCCCATGGTGTTTATCTTGTGGGGCGCCCACGCCAGAAGCAAAAAGCGGCTCATAAAAAATCCCGCCCACGCCATCATCGAATCGCCCCATCCCTCGCCCTTATCCGCCTACCGGGGCTTTTTCGGTTCCAAATGTTTTTCGAGAACCAATGAGTATTTAATCGCCATGGGCGAGGCGCCTGTGGACTGGAGGTAATATGTACTTACACGTAAAAGAAGAAGCGTCCTTTGCAGGCGCCATTCCCGTCCTCTGGGTCTTGCCGGAGGCCGAAGCGAAAGATAAAGTCATCATTTACTACCACGGCTGGGGCTCCGACATCGAAAGCTCCCGCTTCCGCGCGAGCATTTGGGCGGCGGCGGATTATCCCGTCCTCGTCGTGGAAGAGGCCCTTCACGGGGCGCGGGGCAGCTGGGATTACGAAGACATCCAAAAGCTTCCGGAAGTGGTCATCGAAAACATGAAGGAATTCGACGCCATCCTCGCCTGCGTTCGCGGCCGCTTCCCGGAGAAAAAAATCGTGGTGGCGGGCCACTCCATGGGTGCGATGACGACCATGGGGCTCTTGGCCCGCGATGAAGTGGCAGGGGGCATCGCCTTAAACGGCTTAGGCGACTGGGCACCTTTGGCCATCGGCCCTTACAAAGAAGGGGCACAGGCCTACGATCCCATGAATCACATCGAAAAGCACGAAGACAAAGGTATTTGCATGTTAAACGGCGAGCTGGACGATGTGGTAAACCCCGCCTATCAAAAAAATTACTACGAAAAAATAAAAAAACAACACCGGGGCGACGCGCCCTTGGTCTTTGAAATCATTGAAGGAACCTCCCATGTGGTGACCACCAATATGATGGCCATGACCTTGGATTTTTTAGAGCAAATGTAAGGAGAATCCTTCTATGATATAATGATCTGTTGAGGAGGAAGCCATGGAAACGAAAGTCTTACACATAACGGATGAAAAGGATAGGGAGCAAATCGAAGAAGCCGCGCGCCTCTTGCGAGAAGGGGAGCTGGTGATCTTTCCCACGGAGACTGTCTACGGCTTAGGGGCCGACGGCTTAAACGAATCGGCCGTGGATAAAATTTTTCAGGCCAAAGGGCGCCCGAAAGATAATCCCCTGATCCTACACGTCGCCGATCCGGAACAGGTATTGGATCTGGTCAAGGTGATTCCGCCGAAAGGCAAGGATTGCATGGACGTTTTCTGGCCCGGACCCTTGACATTGATCTTTGAGCGATCGGAAAAAGTCTCCGACAGCGTCACCGCCGGAGCGGACACGGTGGCTATTCGCATGCCCTCACACCCCATTGCCCACGCCCTTTTAAAGGCGGCGGCCATTCCCGTGGCGGCGCCAAGCGCCAACACCTCGGGCCGCCCGTCGCCTACCCGCCTTTCCCATGTATTGGAAGACATGGAGGGCAAGGTGCCCATGATCGTAGATTCCGGGGACACCAATGTGGGCATCGAGTCCACGGTCTTGGATGTGACGGTGGATCCTCCCATGATCTATCGCCCCGGCGGCATCACGAAAGAAGATCTGGAAGCCATTATCGGCGAGGTGGCCATTGACGAGACCACCATCGACGCGGACAACGACGCCGTGCCGAAGAGCCCGGGGCAAAAGTATCGCCACTACGCGCCGAAAGGCGACGGCACCTTGTTTGCCGGGGATTTAAAAAACATCGCCAAAGAAATCAATCGGCGCCTCGCCGACGTGGCGCCCGGCAAGAAGACGGCGGTGCTCTGCACGACCGAGACCAAAGACCTCTACGAAGGCATGGATCTTTTGGTGGACATGGGCAGTCGCGACCATTTGGAAGATGTGGCCCATAATCTCTTCGACAGCTTGAGGCGTTGCGATGAAGAGGCCGTCGACATCCTGTTTGTCGAAGGTTTCGATTTTATCGGCATCGGCGCCGGCATTATGAACCGGCTCTTAAAGGCCTGTGGCGGAAAGGTGGTATTGGGACTATGAACATACTTTACATTTGCACGGGAAACACATGCAGAAGCCCCATGGCCAAGCTTTTGACGGAGCTTGAAGCCGACAAGCGGGGGCTGAACATGACCGTTCGCTCCCGGGGCATGGCCGCCCACGACGGCGAAGCCATGAGCGTAGGCGCCTTGAAAGTCATGGCGGAAGAAGGCATTAACGCCACCTTCCACAAGGCGAAGACCGTGACAGAAGACGATCTTATGTGGGCGGATAAAGTCTACGGCATGACCCACACCATGACCGCCAATTTAAAGCGGGGCTACCCGGCCTTTAAGGAAAAAATTCAACCCTTTGCCGACAAAGACATCATCGATCCCTTCGGCGGATCCTTGGAAATTTATCGGCTGAGCAAAGACCGCTTACTGGAAGAAATAAAAAACAAATGTGAGGGGGAATGGGCGTGAAAATAGCCATGGGCGCCGATCACGGCGGATACAGACGAAAAGAAATGCTGAAAGCCTATTTGGAAGAAAAGGGCCACACCATTGTGGATGTGGGCACGGATTCCACCGATTCCGTGGACTACCCCATTTACGGAAAAGCCGCGGCGAAAAAAGTGGCCGACGGCAGTTGCGAGCGGGGCATTTTAATTTGCGGCTCCGGCCTCGGCATCGGCATGGCCGCCAATAAAGTGAAGGGCATTCGCTGCGCCATGGTGTCCGAGCCCTACTCGGCCGAGCTTTCCCGACGCCACAATGACGCCAACATGATTTCCATGGGGGCGAGAACCATCGGCGGCGACATGATGAAAGAAATCGCCGACGCATTTTTAGAAACAGCTTTCGAAGGCGGACGCCATGCCCGCCGTGTAGCCATGATCGAGGAGGAAACATGGGAAAAGTAACGGTAACCGAACACCCTTTAATTCAACATAAACTCACCCTTTTAAGAGAAGCCTCTACATCCAGTAAAGACTTCAGACAACTTTTGACAGAAATCACCATGCTTATGGGCTACGAGCTGACGCGCAATCTCCCTATTCAAGACAAATTAATCGAAACGCCTATGGGTCGCACCGTGGGCAAAGAAATGGCAGGCAAAAAGCCCGTCATCGTTCCCGTTCTGCGGGCGGGCCTCGGCATGGTCGACGGCCTGTTGAATTTAATCCCCGGCGCCCGCGTGGGCCACATCGGCCTCTACCGCGACCCCGACACCCTGGAGCCCGTAGAATATTACTGCAAGCTCCCGAAAGATGTAGCGGATCGGGAAGTTATCGTCGTGGATCCCATGCTCGCCACCGGCGGGTCCTTGGCCGCCGCCATCAACTTTGTCAAGCAACGGGGAGCCACCTCCGTACGCGCCCTTTGCCTCTTAGCGGCACCGGAAGGCCTGGAAGCTTTTCAAAAGGCCCATCCCGACGTGGATCTGTACGTCTCGTGCATCGACGAAAAACTAGACGAGCACGCCTATATTGTGCCGGGCCTCGGCGATGCGGGAGATCGAATTTTCGGAACGAAGTAGTAGGTGAAGCATGAAGACATTGTTATGGCCCTTTCTCGTCGCGGCCCTTATTAGCTTAATTGCCACGCCCGTCGTTCGAAAAGGCGCCATTCACTGCGGCTTAATGGACATCCCGAAAGACGAGCGCAGGGTCCATAAAAAAGCCATTCCCCTAAGCGGGGGCCTGGCCATTTTCCTCGCCGTCCTCGTGAGCGTGTTGATCTTTCTGCCCGTAAACGGAGAAAAAGCGGCCTTTCTCGCAGGGGCCGGCCTTATCGTGGCCACGGGCCTTTACGACGACAAATTCGCCATGAGCGCCAAGGCCAAGTTTGCCATGGAAATTTTGGCGGCGATTATCTTAATCTTCGGCGGCGTAAAGATCACTTTCTTTACAAACCCCTTTTACGGCACCAATCTCCTCATCAATTTAGATTGGCTCGCCATACCCATTACCGTCTTTTGGGTCGTGGGCATTACCAACACCATTAACTTAATCGACGGCCTCGACGGGTTGGCCGGGGGCATTAGCGCCATCGCATCCATTAGCCTTATGTTTGTGGCCCACCGGCTCCATCACGACGAAATGGCCGCTTTGGCCGCCATTTTGGCAGGAAGCTGCCTGGGCTTTTTGCCCTACAACTTCAATCCGGCGAAAATTTTTATGGGAGACACCGGCGCCTTGTTTTTGGGCTTTACATTAAGCTATTTGGCCATCGAAGGGGTAATGAAATCCGTGGCCATGATTACGATTTTAATCCCCGTCTTAATTTTAGGCGTGCCGGTCTTCGATACCACCTTCGCCATGATTCGCCGAAAGCTTTCGGGAAAGAGCATTTCCGAAGCGGACAAGGGCCATTTGCACCACCGCCTTCTGCGCCACGGCTTTAATCAAAAGCAGACCGTCTGCGCTCTTTACGGCGTGAGCATCATCTTCGGCATCATCGGAAACATCGTAAGCACCATGCACGAAAAAAACGGCCTGATCACGTCAATTCTTATCATTGCCGTGGTGGGGATCATGGCCCTGTTCTTGGGTCTGTTAAATGAAAGAGAGGAAGAGAATTGAAAGTACTGTCCGTCTTCGGCACGCGGCCCGAAGCCATTAAAATGGCGCCCATCGTTCTGGCCCTTCAAGGGCGAGAAGATGTCGAAAGCCTGGTCGCCGTCACCGGCCAACACCGAGAAATGCTGGATCAGGTGCTGGACATCTTCGGCATCGTCCCGGACTACGATTTAGATATCTTCACCCCCGGTCAAAGCTTAACGGACATCGCCGTGCGCTCCTTAAGGGGACTGGAAGACATATTTAAAACCACCAAGCCCGATCTCCTTCTCGTGCAAGGCGATACGTCCACCGTCTTTGCCGCGGCTTTATCCGCCTTCTACCACGGCGTAAAAATCGGCCACGTGGAAGCGGGGCTCAGAAGCCACAACCTCTATTCCCCCTTCCCGGAAGAAGCCAATCGCAAGCTCACCGGGGTCTTGGCCAATTACCACTTTGCCCCCACGGAGTCCAATCGCCAAAACCTTTTAAGAGAGGGCTACGACGACAAGACCATTTACATTACAGGCAACACCGTGATCGACGCCTTGGCCTACACGGAGCGGGAGGATTTCGTCTTCGACGAGGCGGCATTAAATGCCATCGACTTTAAAAAGAAAAAGACCATTCTCCTGACCTGCCACCGAAGGGAAAACTTAGGCGCGCCCATGAAGCGGATCTTCTCCGCCATTCGCCGCATCGCCGACGAATACGACGAGGTGGAAGTGATCTTCCCCGTCCACTTAAATCCCAAAGTGCGGGAAATTGCCGAAGCGGAACTGGGCGGTGCGAAAAATATTCACCGCATCGAGCCCATGGACTACCTGCCCTTCTCAAACATTATGGCGAGAAGCTACCTGGTGGTTACCGATAGCGGCGGCATTCAGGAAGAGGCGCCCCACTTCGGCATCCCCGTCCTCGTGGTGCGGGAAGAGACGGAGCGGGAAGAAGGCATCATCGCCGGCACGGCGAAATTGGTGGGCACGGAAGAGGCGGCGGTGTACGACAGCATCCGCCTGCTCCTCGAAGATAAAAAAGCCTACGACGCCATGGCCAAAGCACTGAATCCCTACGGCGACGGCAAGGCGGCGGAGCGCATCGTGGATATTATTCTGAACAACGAAAAAGCGGGGTGCAGTCGGTGAAAGCATTGAAGCCCATCCTCCCCGCCCTTTTGGCAATGTGTCTGCTTTTAGGTGCGGCACCGGCCCCGGCACCGGCGGAAAATGCGCCGCAAAAGCCCGGGGAAAAAGTGGCGGAGCCGCGGGATCAAAAAGAAAAAATCCGCACGGGCCAAGGGGTGCAGCCCATGACCGCCACGGAGAAAAAAGAATTCGACGCCGCCATGGCCAAGCCCGACAACGTCCTCTTAAAAAGCTACATCATCGGCGATTACGAAACAGGCACCATCTACAAAGAATTTAACGCCGACACCCCGGTGGGCCTCGCCTCCACCACGAAGCTCATGACCATCTACTGCGTCATGGACGCCGTGGACAAGGGTGAAATCGCCATGAAAGATCCGGTGACCATCGATCACGCGGCGGCAGCCATGCACGGAAGCGTCTACAAGACAAAAGAAGGGGAAGTCTACACCGTCGAAGAGCTCATTCACGCCGGCATGATCGTCTCGGGAAACGACGCCATGATCGCCCTGGCCGATCGCATCGCCGGAAGCGAAGCCGCCTTTGTGGCCCGCATGAACGCCAAGGCGAAGGAAATGGGCTTTACCCACATGCACTTCATCAATGTTCACGGCCTGACCGATTATGTCGCCAACGACTACAACAAAGCCACGGCACGGGAAATGTTTCAGCTTTCCAGAAACCTTTTGGCCCGCTACCCCATGATCCTCGATGCCGCCCGCCGGGCGAAAATCGACGAACCGGAGAGAGCCTACGTTAGCTACGCCACCAATCCCCTCCTCGGGATTCTCCCCGGAATCGACGGACTGAAGACAGGCTACACCGGCGCCGCCGGCAGATGTTTCATCGCCACCGGCGTCCGACCGGCGGAAGGGCCCTACCTGAACACCCGCTTCATCGGCGTCTACATGGGCGCGGAAAACGACATGGATCGCTACGCCGCCTCCTTGCGCCTGTCGAAAGAAGCCATGACGTGGCGAAACACAATCCTCGCCGACAAATCCAAAGAACTGGATTATCTGACACTGAAATCGGTGAGCCCGAGAACAAGCCCGGTCTTTGTGGATAAAAATGTCGTTCGCTGCGTCAAAGAAGGCGCCGAAGTAAGCACGGAAATCGACTACAAAACCATCGTCGCGCCCTACTCCAAAAAAGAACCTGTAGGCGAGGCACGCTTCCTCTGTAACGGCGAAGAAATCGCTCGGGCGAAGGTCTATGTCAAAGAAGACATTAAAAAACCCAATCCCGTATTGTCCTACAGAGACCTTATGGCCGACGTGTTCCGCGCCATGGAGAAGGCCGCTTGACAGAAAAATACCCCCCTGATACAATAGGCGGGTATGGACCCGTAGTTCAGCTGGATAGAATGTTGCCCTCCGAAGGCAAAGATCGTTGGTTCGAATCCAATCGGGTCCGCCAGGAAAAAGACAGCGAAGTTGCTAAATGGCAATTTGGCTGTCTTTTTTTATTGGGAAGGAGGCATTCGACAGGGCGACGGACGTCAATTGAAAAAGCGGCACGCCGGTGTTATCATGGGGAGGAATCTTTGAAATCAGTCAAAGTTTCTTGCAAAAGAATATAGAAAAGAGGAATTTCAATGAGCAAAGTAATCTGTTCGCCGGGTTCTTATATTCAAGAAAAGGGCGCCATTAAAAAGTTGGCAGACTACTGCAAGGGAATCGGAGCAAAAAATGCCTACATCATCACAGGCAATTCTGCGAACCGTAAATATAAAGCGGACATCGAAAAGTCCTTTAAGGACAATGGCATGACTTGCACCGTCGTTCTTTTCGGCGGAGAATGTTCCGATGTTGAAATTAAAAAGCACCAAGACCAATTAGGCGATGCGGATGTCATTTTCGGCATCGGCGGCGGCAAGACGTTGGATACGACCAAGGCCATTGCTTTTTACAGCAAGATTCCCATGGTCATCGTGCCCACGGCGGCATCGTCCGACGCACCTTGCTCAAGATTATCGGTGGTTTACACGGAAGATCACGAATTCGATTATTACCTGCCCCTTAACAAAAATCCGGACATGGTCATCATGGATACGGATGTTATTGCCAATGCGCCGGTGAAGCTTCTCGTCGCCGGTATCGGCGATGCCCTGGCCACCTATTATGAAGCCATGGCTTGTGAAAAATCCAATGCCGTCACCATGGCAGGCGGCCATTCCACAAAGGCCTCCATTGCCCTTGCCACCCTGTGCTTGGACACGCTTTTAGAAGACGGCTTGAAGGCAAAAGCGGCAGTTGAAAACAAGGTTGTAACCAAAGCCCTTGAAAACATTATTGAAGCGAACACCTATTTATCCGGTGTAGGCTTTGAATCCAGCGGTTTGGCGGCAGCCCATGCCATTCATAACGGGCTCACGGTTATCGAAGAAACCCACGATTTGTTGCACGGTGAAAAAGTAGCATTCGGCACCATCTGCCAAATGGTACTTGAAAATGACGACCTTGAAGATATTTATGAGATCATGGAATTCTGCAGGGACTTGGGTCTGCCGACGACATTCAAAGACATGGGCATGGACAATGTAAGCGACGAAAAACTTCTGGAAGCAGCCGAACTGGCGTGCGCAGAAGGCGACACCATGGTGAATATGCCCTTTGAAGTGACTCCGGGCGATGTGGTCGCTGCCATGAAGACGGCGGACAAGCTGGGCCAAGATTTATAAAAGAGCATTACCATAGTTTTGGTAAAAATGATTTTGAAACAGTCATTGGGGCGTGTGTCCTCAATGGCTGTTTTTTTAATGGCACGGGCCGTCGAGAGAGGGCACGGAAGAAAAGGGCTTGTAAAAAAATGACAATCCCTGTATAATAGGTAAGTAAGTTGCAGCGGGGTGTGGCGCAGTTTGGTAGCGCACATGGTTTGGGACCATGGGGTCGAAGGTTCAAATCCTTTCACCCCGACCACTAATCACTTACCACAAGACGGGGTGTAGCGCAGTTTGGTAGCGCGCATGCTTCGGGAGCATGAGGTCGAAGGTTCAAATCCTTTCACTCCGACCAGATCGAGATTCGCTTTGGCGAGTCTCTTTTTTTATGCTTTATTGAAGAGATTATCTTTGTCATTGAGCCCGCTCTGTGGTATATTTAGTGTATCTGTGGCCCCACGGGGTCAGGGTAATTTACAGAATGAATTGTTAATAGAAAGGAACAATAATAAAATGGCTTTTATTCAAGAGTTACACAAACGCGTGACACACAAGGGCATTCGCATCGTCTTCCCCGAAGGCGAAGATTCCAGGGTACTTTGGGCAGCGGTTGAGCACCAAAAAGAAGGCTTAGTCCACCCCATCGTCATCGGTTTCAGAAACGAAATTGAAGCCACGGCCAAGAGAGAAAACATCGACATTTCTGGTTTGGAAATCGTGGAAGTGGGCCAATTCGAACACATTGATGAATTGGTTGAAAAGTTCGTCGAACGCCGTAAAGGGAAAATTGACGAAACCCGTGCCCGCGCACAGCTTCACGACCCGAACTACCTGGGTACCATGATGGTATATGCGGGCTATGCCGACGGCATGGTTTCCGGTGCCGTTCACACTACGGGCCAAACTATTCTTCCCGCCCTTCAAATTATCAAGACGAAAAAAGGCGTCAACCGCGTATCCGGCGTGTTCATTCTCTTCAGAGGCAAAGAATGCTACCTCATGGCCGACTGTGCCATTAACACGGAAATGGACGCACCGACGTTGGCGGAAGTAGCTGTCACCACCGACGAAGCCGCAAAACAATTCGGTTTCGATCCCAGAATCGCCATGCTTTCCTTCTCTACCAAGGGCTCCGCAAAGAGCGACTCGGTTAAGAAGGTGGAAGTGGCTACCTATTTGGTAAAGGAATCCCATCCGGAAATTAAGGTCGACGGCGAACTTCAATTCGACGCCGCCATCGATCCTGAAGTTGCCAAGAAAAAGGCACCGGGTTCCGAAGTCGCAGGTCATGCCAATGTCTTCATCTTCCCGAACTTGGAATGCGGAAACATCGGCTACAAGATCGCTCAACGTCTCGGTGGATTTACCGCCGTCGGTCCGATTCTTCAAGGCTTGAATATGCCGGTCAACGACCTGAGTCGTGGTTGTACTAAAGAAGAAACCTATCAATTGTCTTTGATCACAGCCGTACAAGCGTGCATCGCGAGAGATGAACAAGAAAAATAAAAAATCGGCCCGCAAGGGCCTTTTTTTCTATGATGAAAAGGTGAGGAAATGGATGCCTTCAATCGATTGAAAGAAAATCTCGCCGCCTACGACAAGGTGGCGGTAGCCTATTCCGGCGGCGTGGATTCGTCCTTTTTAATGGCCGTGGCCGCGGAAGTATTGGGGCGCGAAAATGTCATGGGGATTTACGTGGTCAACGAACTCCACCCCCGACGCGAGCGCTTCGACGCCCATGTCTTGGCGGAGATGATGGGCTGGGACATTGATGTAATTAACGCCAGTATTTTAGAAGACGAAGATGTCATGGCCAATGGGGTGAATCGCTGCTATTATTGCAAGCGATCGGCTTTTCTCGCGGTGAAGGCATACGCCGCGGAACGTGGCTTTCATGTGCTTTTAGACGGCACGAATCTGGATGATCTTTCCGATCATCGGCCGGGCTTTCGGGCCCTTGAGGAATTAGGGGTCAAGAGCCCCTTGCGGGAAGCGGGCCTTACCAAGGAATTGGTGCGGTCTCTTTCGAAAAAATACTACGACCTGCCCACGTGGAACAAGCCCTCGGATTCCTGTTTGGCGACGCGGATTCCCTATGGCACGCCGCTCACCACCGAGGCATTGGCTGTGGCGGAAAAAGGGGAAGCTTATCTTCACGAGTTGGGTTACATGACCTGCCGCATGCGCCTTCACGGAAGTGTGGCGCGGGTGGAAATTCCCGTGGCGGATTTTCAAAAGTTTCTCATTAATCACCGGAAAGATGTGGCGGCCTATTTCAAGGAACTGGGCATGACCTACACGGCACTGGATGTGTTGGGCTTCCGTTCCGGCTCCGGCAACGAAGGGGTGTTAGACGCGTGAGGGTTCTATACATCGATCCCTTCAGCGGCATCAGCGGCAATATGTTTATCGGCGCCATGGTGGACGGAGGCATGTCGCCTGAAGGCTTCATCGAGGGCCTCATGCCTCTGGGCATTGCCGCCGAGGATGTGATTTTCGAAAAGCGGGAGAAGACGGGGATCCTCGCCACCTACTTTAATTTAAAAAGCGAAGAAAGCCGCCATTGGGAGCATAAGCACGACCATCACGAGCATCACGACCACCACCATCACCGCGGCCTCAACCACATGCTGGCCCTCATCGACCAAAGCGGCTTCGATGAGGCGGTGAAGGAGCTGGCCAAGGCCATCTACTTGCCCCTTGCCAAAGCGGAAGCCGCCGTTCACGGCAAAGATCTTTACGAGGTGCACTTCCACGAAGTCGGCGAATTGGATGCCGTGGTCGACGTGTTAGGCGCGGCCTACTACACCATTTTAAGCGGCGTGGAAGCCGTTTACGTGGGAAAAATCAACACCGGCGGCGGCATGGTGACCTGTGCCCACGGCACCTACCCGGTGCCCGCTCCGGCCACGGCCCATATTTTATCCACTCTGGATGTGCCCTTAGGCGGCGAGTCCGTGGAAGAAGAGCTTACCACCCCCACAGGCGCCGCCATTTTAAAGGGCATTCGCGCCGCCTACCGCCCCCGACCCGAGGGGCGCGTTTTGAAAGTGGCCTACGGCGCCGGCATAAAGGATCACGACTTGGCCAATGTGCTCCGCCTCTTTTTCATCGAGACGGAAGAAGCCCGTGCGCCGATTTTCTACAGCTGCAATTTAGACGACATGACCGGCGAGGCCATGGGCTTTTGCATGGAGCGCCTCTTCGATGCCGGGGCGCGGGATGTGAGCTTTACGCCCATATTTATGAAGAAAAATCGCCCGGGCTATCGCCTGGACGTGCTTACCGACACCGCCTGCGAAGGCAAAGTGCTGGATGCGCTCTTTGCCCACACCACCACCTTGGGCGTAAAAAAGATTCCCCTGGAAAAAATCGAGCTGCCCCGAGGGTCGAAAGAAACCATGACCGCCCTCGGCCCTGTGGGGACGAAAACGGCCCGTTATAAAGACATGGAAAAGATCTCTCCGGAATACGACGATCTGAAGGCCCTGGCCATGAAACACGACACCACCCTAGAAGCCGTGCGCCGGGCATGGGAGCTGAGTTTATGAAAAAGTATTACGCCGTGAAGGCGGGAAAAGTGCCGGGAATCTACCGCGACTGGGACAGCTGCAAGGCCCAGGTCCACGGCTTTAAAGGGGCCATGTACAAATCCTTCAAGACAGAAGAAGAAGCCCTGGCGTACATGGGGGATGTGGCGGAAGAAAAAGACGACGTGTCCTACGACGCGGTGACCTATGTGGACGGAAGCTATCGCCATGAAGACAGATCCTACAGCTACGGCGTGTCCATGGCTTGGGAAGGCGGCAGTTGGGAAGACAGCTGCCGCTTTACAGGCGATGAAGCCGCCATGCGCAATGTGGCGGGAGAAATTTTAGGCGCCACCGTGGCCATGAAAAAAGCCCTTGAGCTGGGCTTTTCCACCATGAAGCTTTGCTACGACTACGCCGGCATCGAGCATTGGGCCAAGGGCGAATGGCAATGCAATAAAAAAGGAACCATAGAGTACAAAGCATTCTATGATTCCGTAAAAGACCGCCTGGCCGTTACCTTCGTAAAAATCGAAGCCCACACCGGCGTGGAGGGCAACGAGCGGGCCGATGCCTTGGCGAAGGAAGCGACCTTTAGGGCAACTGACGAAGGGTAATATGATTCTTTTCAAATAGACTGACGGCGTAATCGTCCACCCGATAGGCGTTTTTGTAGACCACTTCCCGAATCCCCGCCTGGATTAGTGCTTTTGTGCAGTTTAAGCAGGGGAAATGGGTAACATAACAAATAGTGTCCTTGGTAGGGATGCCCTCCTTGGCACAGTACAAGAGCGCGTTCATTTCCGCGTGAATGGTGGCGATGCAGTGGCCGTCACGCATGGTGTGACCCACGTCGTCGCAATGGGGATTGCCTGCCACAGAGCCGTTATAGCCTGTGGAGACGATGCGGTGGTCTTTATTGACCAAGACGCAGCCCACAAAAGCGCGGTCGCAAGTGGAGCGACTGGCCACGATTTCCGTGATTTGCATAAAATAGGTGTCCCAAGATTTTCTCACAGCAAACCTCCTTCCATTTAGTATAGCACGAGAGAGGAGAGAGGCGAAAGGAGTCATTATGAAACAGACATTAAACGAATTTAAAGACTTTATTGCCAGAGGCAATGTCATGGACATGGCCGTCGGGGTTATCGTCGGCGGCGCCTTCGGAAAAATTGTCACATCCTTAGTCAACGACATGCTCATGCCTTTAATCGGGCTCTTAATCGGCGGCGTGGATCTTACGAAACTCTACGTGGCATTGGACGGAAAAACCTACGCCAATCCCGTGGAAGCGGCGGAAAGCGGCGCGCCCATTTTGGCCTATGGGAACTTCCTGCAAAACGTCATCGACTTTTTAATCATCGCCTTCGTGATCTTTATGGTGATTAAACAAATCGGCAAGATGAAAGCCCGCTTCATCCACACAGAAGAGGAAGTGGCCACCACCAAAGTCTGCCCCTTCTGCAAGGAAACGGTGCACATCGAAGCCACCCGCTGCCCCCACTGCACCGCTGTTTTGGAGGATCAATGATGGCTAAAGGCTTGGTCCTCGAGGGCGGTGGCGCCAAAGGCAGCTACCAATTGGGCCTCTACCGCGCCCTTCAAGAAACACATCCGGACATTCGCCTCGTCGTAGGCACGTCCATGGGCGCCTTAACGGGCGCTTTTATTGTTCAGGGAAACACCGATGTTTTGGCGGACATTTGGCAAAAATTTTCATTCGACGGAAGCAGAGAGCTTATGCTTTCCTTGGACGAAGTGAAAAAGACGCCGGACATTGTTCGCATGGCCAAAACCGCCCGAGCCGCCCTGAACATGGACATGGCGCCCTTGAAAGAATTGATTCACCGCCACATCGACGAAGAAAAAATTCGCGCCTCTGAAATAGACTACGGCCTCGTGGTCTACAGCCTAAGCGAGGGAAAGACGAAATACCTTTACCTTAACGACATTCCCAAGGGCAAACTCCATCAATACATTTTGGCCAGCTGCGCCTACCCCGTCTTTCCGCCCGTTAAAATCGACGGCAAACTTTATGTAGACGGCGGCGTGGGAGACAATCTGCCCTATAAGATGGTCTCGGAAAAAGGCCTCGAGCCCGTCATCCTAAGGACCAATCCGCCGAAAGAAGGGGAGCACCTTCCCGAGCATGCCGTTGTTCTGGGGCCTGCCCGCCCCGTCGCCGACACCATGCACTTCGACGCGGATCTCGCGCCTTACCGCATGCAGCAGGGCTACCGCCACGGTCGGCGCATCCTTATGGGCTACGACGGCCTGGATTACACCTTCTATCCCATCTCTGAAAAAGAAGCCTTCCGCCGACTAAGCGAACTCTTCTTCGCCCGCACGGAAGACTTCCGCTACCTGGCGGAGGCCAAGGGAAGCGGCGAGCGGGGCATTGTGGAAAACCTGTGGCCCACCCTGGCCTCGGCCCTGGATCTGGCCGAAGACTACAGCTACAAGGCCCTGTTTATCGGCCTCATGGAAGCGAGAGGCAGCTTGCTTCATCTGCCGAAAGATCCCTTTTACACCGTGGACGGCTTTTTAAAAGCGCTAGACGAAAAAAGCCACGTCCATCCCCGGGTCACCACCACCCTGGATCGCGTGCTCTATTTACTATTTTGCGGAAAGAGGTTGGCCATTGAATAAAGAAAAAATCACCCGCCTTTTAGAAAACCATCGCCCCGAGCCCTTGGAGCTCGTTCATCGCTACGCCGTCATGTGCACCTTGATCGAAATCGACGGCGCCCTTCACGTGCTCTTTGAAAAGCGATCCGCCCGTCTCAAGCGCCACACCGGCGAAGTCTCCCTTCCCGGCGGCCGCATCGAAGATGGTGAAACGCCCGAAGAAGCGGCCTTTCGCGAAACCGTGGAAGAGCTCCGAATCGATCCCGCATGTTTGGAAATCCTGGGCGAAAGCGACTATTTAGTCACCCGCCAGAGCATCGTCGTGCACTGCTTTATCGGCATGCTCCACGGCGTGGACGTGGCCGCCATCGATCCCGAGCCGGCGGAAGTGGCCTACGTCTTTACTGTGCCCCTGTCCCTGTTCCTGGAAACGGAGCCCGAGGTGCATCCCATCGAATTTAAAAAAGACAAAGACGATGGCTTTCCCTACGAACTCATCCCCACCACCACCGTGGCCCCCTTTAGCAACTACATCGACCGCATCTTCTTCTACAAAGGGGCCGAAAAGAAAGGACAAATCGTGTGGGGCATGACGGCAAAAATTATGTACGGCGTGGCGAAACTGTTAAAAACCCTCCTATAATTACAAAAAGATGACATCGACGGCGATTCCTTGCCACAGGATGTGTCAATTGATACAATAAAGCCTGTGAAAGTTACAAACTGTAACTAATTTCAGACTATTCGGACAAAGGAGTTGTCATCGTGATAAAAAAGACCGTCCTACTCTCGGCATTGGCCGTGAGCCTCATTCTGCCCGCACAGGCGGAGGCAAAAACCGTTACCCTCAATCGACCGGGCATTGCCCCCGTGCGCTACGAAACCGACGCCGCCACCGTCGGCGAGTTTCTCCTGGAGAAAGACATTCAGCTTGAAAAAGGCACCGTCCCCTTCCCAAGCGCTTCGGAAGCACTGAGCGAGCAGGCGGAATTAACCATTAAGCCGGGCTACACCATTACCGTAAAAGACGGCAAACACAGCTACACCCGCTCCGCCACGTCGAACAAAGTGGCCGACATCTTAAAAGAGCTGAACATCAAGCTCGGCGAAAAAGACACGGTGACCCCGCCCATGAAAGGCAGCGTCAACGAAGGCGAAATCCTTCGGATCAATCGCTACAAAGAACGCACGGAAAAAGTCGTGCGCGACGTGGCTTACGCCACAGAGCGCCGGGAAAATCCCCAAATCGATGCGGGGACCGAGCGCGTCATTCAAAAAGGCGAGGCGAGCAAAGTGGAAGAAGTGGTGCGCATCAGCACCGTCAACGAGGAAGAAACCGCCCGCCTCGTCCTCTCCTCCCGCGTCATTCAAGAAGGCAAAAACGAAATCGTCGAAGTGGGCACAAAGCCCGTGGAAAACATGATTCACGGCAAAAAATACAAGAAGAAAATTCTTATGAAAGGCACCGCCTACGATCCCAGCGCCGGCAAATGGACCGCCTCCGGCACCCGTGCCCGCGTCGGCGCCGTAGCCGTGGATCCCCGGGTGATCCCCCTCGGCACCAAACTCTACATCGAAAGCGCCGACGGCTTCCCCACCTACGGCTTTGCCGTGGCGGAAGACACCGGCGGCGCCATCAAAGGCAATCGCATCGACCTGTTCTACAACAGCAGAAGAGAAGCCTACAACTTCGGTCGACGCAATGTCACCGTGTATGTATTGGAAGACTGAGACAAAGGGAATAAGAGAATAAGAGAAAGAGAAGACGCCTAAGGGCGTCTTT
>NZ_JBBKBU010000029.1:0-29817 GCF_037892835.1 Peptoniphilus sp. HCN-40583 | reverse complement strand
AAAATGAACCGCCTACGGGCGGTTTTTTTGTATAAGATCAGAGCACAAGGGCGGTGTGAAAATGGCGAATCAATTTAAACATGAATCAGACGACTATATTCCCTTGTTAGATAATGGGAAAATTTACATTAGGCCAGATTGGATGTCTTACGACGAGCTGTTTGTTGATTTTGTTAACCCTTTGAATAAGA
Source organism: Peptoniphilus sp. HCN-40583 (assembly GCF_037892835.1). Lineage (NCBI taxonomy): Bacteria > Bacillati > Bacillota > Tissierellia > Tissierellales > Peptoniphilaceae > Peptoniphilus > Peptoniphilus sp. HCN-40583. The sequence goes on along the minus strand of NZ_JBBKBU010000029.1, from coordinate 29,626 downwards.
ATGACATCATGCAGAAGTTTGTTAAAATCAATTCATTAACCAAAGAAGAATTCATTAAATACCAAAAAGCAGGAAGAATTCCCGCGGATTATAAAATCGAGGAGTGGATCAAATGTTGAAATCGGCGATTTACGGTTTAGCAGTGGGCGATGCCCTGGGCGTGCCCTTTGAATTCAAAAAACGGGGAACTTTTACTTGTGAAGGCATGACCGGCTACGGCTCGTGGAACCAGGCGCCGGGCACTTGGTCCGACGATACGAGCATGACCTTGGCTACATTGGATTCCATCAAAGAAAGAGGCTGCATCGACCCGGAGGATATGCGGAAGCGGTTTTGCGAGTGGCTCTACCAAAGCGCCTACACGGCCAATGGCGAGACATTCGACGTCGGCACGACGACGCGCATTGCCTTAGAGCAGGGCGGCGGACTGGACGATTACCACGCCAACGGGAACGGTTCACTGATGCGCATTTTGCCATTGGCATTCACAGAAGCCACAGACGACGAGATCAGAGCCGTATCGGCCATCACCCACGCCCATAAACTCTCCACGGAGGCCTGCGTCGAATACGTTCATTTGGCGCGGCAATTGATTCGCGGCGAAACACTCCGAATGGATGAAATAAAAAGCAAACGGGCGGATGCCATTCAATCCACCGGCTTCGTTTTGCACACATTGGAAGCATCCATTTGGTGCTTGTTAACTACCGCATCGTATCGAGAAGCCGTGTGCACGGCGGTAAACCTCGGCGAGGATACGGACACCACCGCAGCGGTGGTCGGCGGCTTGGCAGGGATCATGTACGGCTTCGACAGCATCCCGAAGCAATGGATCGATCAGCTGAAGAATAAAGCGCTCATCGATTCGATTTTAAACAAATAAAGATGGAGGCAATACAATGATGGAGCCTAAATTTTATCCCTATTTAACAGAGAAAAAAGCGAGGACCGAGCACGGCTATAAATACATAGTCTTGAAAGAAGAGACGCCGACAAAATTAAAAGAGGAATACATGGAAATCGTTGCTAATCAAGATGAAAGATTGAAAAGGGGAGAAATGATCATTATGTTTTAATAGACAGAAGATCTTTTCTGAATCCTTCGTTTTATAAGAGAGCGCAGAAGAGGAAGAAACGCTCAAAATGTACAGCTGCAAGGAAATGAAGAAAAATGAATTAAAAAAACGTCTAGGGAGTGTGAATCCTTAGACGCTTTTAATTTGTTACCGAAATTAAAATCTATTTACTCGGTGGTTTTCATCTTTCGCTCTTCACGAAGCTGCAATTTGGTTCTTTCATGGGCTTCCTGCAAAAGGGCATAGAGTGAACTTTGAATATCCGGATGGCTTAAAATATCCGGAAGTTCTGAAAATCTGCTTTCTTGAGATAGAGAATAATTGGCGAGGAATACAGTTATGGAGTCAGGAACTTCTTTATATTGCTCCTCTTGAATCATAAATTGATTTGTACCAAACTTTTCTTTTAAACAAAGCGCAAGATTGGCTTCAAATTTTTGAGGTTCATTTTTAATATAGCGTGGATTCGTCCACCCAACTTTTTTAGAAAACAATATTATTTCATGGGTGGTGAAACATTTCGTAACGGTACCTTTAATTGTGGCATAAAGCGGTATGCTCAAATTTCGCAGATTTAAACGTGCTATCCAATCGGGTCTTTTTGCCATCATAGCGGCAATTAAAATGGCATCGTTGGAATAGCTATTAAAAGAGTTATTCTCGGAATGATATTTTTTAAGTTCAAAAATCATTTCTACGGCTTGCTCAATTTTTTCAGTAAATAAAAAGCGCTCCAAACCGTAATAAAAAATAAAAACGTATGAAATGTCGATGGGCTGAGATATGTCTTGAAGCCATTTTAAATAGATAAAACGCTCTACGGAAGTAAGCTTGTCGTAAGCCGGGTAATAGCCTATTTTCTGATCTCGTGTTCCCTCAACAATGGGTAAATGCACATTAATAGCAGAAGGTTCAGATTGAAAACTGATTTCGAAAGAGTAGAAGCCATTGTCGAAGGTTTGTGTTTCTCGTTCTATATTTCTATACGTGCCATTAATAAACCAGAGCAGATCAAATACATTCGGAGGGACAAGTTCACGTAAGTTTCGCACATCCATATTGTCTTTGGTGGGAGCAATTGCAGCATTGTCTGTATCGGGAACTTTGGGAGCAGAAGTCGGTAAGATATCGACTGCTTTTTCGTCGTCGATAACGGGGCTTTTCGTTTGTGTAACCGCTTCAGTTTTCGGATTAGATAGAATATTTATTCGAGGCTTCGATTTTTGATATGCGGCGTAAGCAAGAATGCCGTAGAGAACGCCGAGGAAAATGTTCGGATGTCCACCGAATATGGCACCCCATGAAGCAAGTCCCAGAATTATCGCGATAAATTTTAACCACCGACGTGGTGGCCGTGTCAAATATTGATCCGGAGAGTAGCCTTCGTTTTCCAATCCCTGCTTTACGGTTTCGGGTTTTGTTGCATTGTAATGAAACTTTGTTTTTTTCGGTTGCTTCGCTTTCTTCTTCTTTGGTGAGCTCACCGGTTTAATGGGTTTTAGTAGATCGACGGTCGTTTTATTGTAGACTTTGTTATAAACAGCCTTTTTTGGATTCTTTATGTAACCCATGCCTTTTTTTCCGTAACCGGGAATAAGTGTTTTTTTTACAGAGCGTTTCAACCTGCCGGTCGTTCTGGCTTTAAAGCTTTTTTTCAAGCTGGGCTTCCTTACGCCAAACTTCATAGTACTCCTCCTAAACTGCTAGTTTTTTCCATTCTTTCACATTTATAATTTGGTCAAGTCGCCGTGGGTGAAATAAATGGCGTTCTCATGGATTTTAAAACAAATGTACTTGTCGCTAGAAGTATATCCAAGAAGTTTTCGAATAGCAATGAGCTTGGGGAAATTGAGATTTCATAAAACAGAGATAAATGCCGTTTCTATATTTTCCTCTAAATTAATTGGGATGAAAGTAAAACCGAAAGTATAAAAGACACTCAATACCATGGGTTTGCAGCCATTACAAAAATAAAATGAAATTAAAGCCTACGGGACGATGCAAGACTTCAGGAAGTTTGCACGCATATGTCTATCAAAATAAAAAGCCGTTGGTCACTATAACCAACGGCTTCTACTATCTGTACATAGACCTTATCTTTTCGCACGTCTGTAGCCGGCTGCCTGGGCCTGAGCTTCACTTTCAAATAGAATAGTATTTCTTGGTGAGATTTTGTGGTAGCTTGCATCCTGGGGAAGGTGGTAGATACGAGAATTTCTATTTCCGCGTATATGTCCTTTTCCCTGTGGGGCACCTATTGCTTGTGCTTTGTTATTGCTTTGTACAATTGGTGAAACAGGCTTTTTTTGCACGATAGTTTCAGTTATATTTGAATTGTTCGAGGACACTTCGGGACGATAACCCGTTCCAACGATGGCCGTATAGGTTGTCTGATCCCAAGATACCGGTTTACCCATGGCTTCAGCAATGACGCGAAGGGGTAGGAAGGTACGGTCATTACGAATCATGGTCTCCGTGTCCATAGCTACTTTTGCATCCCCGGCACGATAATAGGCTTCACCGGGGAAGAAGATGTAATCCTTATCATTGATTTTAATTAGAACTTGACGCTCCTGCGCTTTCCACTGAATATCAAGCCCCAAAGCTTCAGCAACTTGGCGCAGAGGAACCAGCGTTCGGTCCTTATGAATAAAAGGTGACACATCGCCTGTAATATAACGACCTTCGACCCAAAGTCTGGCATCACGGGCATTTGCCGATTGCGGAACAAAGCTTATCAGCATGGACGCGGCCAGCAAAATAGATAGAAATTTTCTTTTCAAATCAGAGTCCTTTCCATGAGAAATTCATAAATTTTCGGATGAAAATTGCTGTTAATTTGTTATGAACAAAACGCCTAAAGCGGATCACACATTGAACTTAAAGTTAACGACATCGCCGTCTTCCATTACATAGTCTTTTCCTTCGCTTCGAATCCAGCCTTTATCTCTGGCTTGGGCGATGGTGCCGGCCTCAACAAGTTTTTCGTAAGCGATGGTGTCGGCTTTAATGAATCCGCGCTCGATGTCGGTGTGGATTTTTCCTGCGGCTTCCGGCGCTTTGGTGCCTTTTTTAATCGTCCAGGCCCGTGTTTCCATTTCCCCTGTGGTAATGTAGCTGATTAAGCCGAGGAGGGAATAGGATGCTTTTACTAAGCGGTCCAGACCCGAGTCGGCGAGGCCCATGGCTTCGAGAAATTCACCCTTGCTCTCGTCGTCTAAGCCGGAAATTTCTTCCTCGATGGCGGCGGAGATAATAATGGTTTCGTCGCCGCTTTTATCGGCAAAGGCCCGCACTTGATCCACATAGGCGTTTCCTGAAATAATATCGTCTTCACTGACATTGGCCGCATAAATCACGGGCTTCATGGTTAAAAGACTGAAGGAGGATAAAAGCTTCCTGTCTTCTTCCGTATAGTCTAAAGAGCGGGCCGGATTTTCTGCTTCCAAAGCGGCGATGATTTTTACGATTAAATCGTGCTCCGCTTGCAGGCTTTTGTCGCCCTTCATTTGTTTTTTCACCCGTTCCAGACGTTTTTCCAAAAGTTCCAAGTCGGAGAAGATCAGCTCGAGATTAATGGTGTCGATGTCCCGCACGGGATCGACGCTGCCTTCCACGTGAATGATGTTGCCGTCGTCGAAACAGCGCACCACGTGCACCAGGGCGTCTACTTCGCGGATATGTGACAAGAATTGATTGCCCAGGCCTTCGCCTTTGCTGGCACCTTTCACCAAGCCGGCGATGTCGGCAAACTCGATGGTGGCGTAGATGATTTGTTTTGAATGGCTCATATCGCTCAGCGTGTCCAGGCGACGGTCTTTTACCTCAACCATGCCTACATTGGGCTCGATGGTGGCGAAGGGATAATTGGCCGCTTCGGCACCAGCTTGAGTAATGGCGTTAAATAATGTGGACTTGCCTACATTGGGCAAGCCGATAATTCCTAATTTCATAAATACTTCCCCCTCATACTAATCCAGCCCATTATATCATAGTTTTTGCCCCTCTTTTATGGGATAGGATTACATTTTACGAGGCATTCATGTATAATATGAAAGTAAAGCGAGGTGACACATGAGTGCGATAGTAGTAAATGAATTGACAAAAAAATTTCGTCGGAATTTAGTTTTCAATGATTTTAATTTGGAAGTATTCGACGGTGAGATTTTTTCGATTATGGGAACGGAAGGTAGCGGCAAGACAACCTTGGCCCGAATTTTGTTCCATTTCTTAAAACCGAATAAGGGGACGATCCGCATTTTCGATATGGACGGCCAAAAGGAGTCTAAATCCGTGAAGGAGTTTACCGGTTATGTTCCCGAAGATGTTTGGATTTACGATAATTTAAAACCCATGGCCATTTTTAATCATACCTTGGGATTTCATGGATTAAAGAATACGGACGACATTCAGTCTTTAATGGAATATTTTGAACTGGATAATCGGCATAAGTTTTCCGATTTAACGGATTCCGAACGCAAGCGCGTGGCAATTATTAATGCCCTCATTGCAAAGCCGAAATTATTGATTTTGGACAATCCCTCCAAGGATTTGTCTCGAGCCATGTTGGATAAGCTTTTTACTCACATTAAGCGGCTCCAAAGTTCGGAAGGCCTTTCCGCATTGCTTTTGACAGACGATTTATCCATCGGTCAACGCTACGGCGACCGGGGAGCTTATTTATCCGGCGGCCGTTTGACCGGCATTGAGTATTTGAAGGATAAAAAGAACAACGACAAGGTGCTTCGTATTTTCGATGAACTGATCAGTGTCGGTGCCTTTGAAGAAATCGGCGCGACGCTGTTAAAAGATGAATCCGGCGACGTGGAATTTTTCTACGACGGGTATTTGCCTACCCTGACCACGGTATTGCATCAACAAAAAGTGAAAAATTACGTCTTGGAAGATGCGGTCTTGGAAAACAAGGTGGAAATCTTTAAATCCGGCGTCGTGAATAAGCGTCCGGCGAAACCGGCGGAAGCTCTGTCCGATGACACCATTGTGGTTTCCGACGACAAGGCCTTTGAGGCCGAATCAAGCGAACAACCGCAAGCAAAAGAAGCGGACACGGTGGTTTTAAGTGAGCCGCCGGTAAAGGATGAGACGCCTTCGGCTGAAGTGCCTGAAGGTGTCGATAAACCTGAAGTGTCGGATGCGCCTGCCGAAGAAAAGGTGGCCTATGACGACGATTCGATGATTTTGGACAGCCGCAAGACCCAGTCCATCGAACCGGTGGATACCGACGATGTACTCGAGGAAAAATATTCCTTTAAACCGAAAAAGGGGGATGCGTGATGGTTTTTAATCTCGAAATGAAAAATAATCGAGGCAAGGCCTTTGCTTGGTTCTTGGTTGTCGGGATTTTAACCGGCTTGTTAATGGCCTTTTTCCCGCTTTTGCAAGACGACAATCTTCTATCTTTGGCCAATGGTTTCCGCGACGGTTTTTCCGAAAACATGCAGCCGATTTTGGGCTTTGGTCGCGAAATTTCCTTCGATCAATTTACAGACTACGTTCCCTTTATTTTCCAATATTTGGGCGTTCTATTTGCTATTTTTGCCATTCAATTAGGGGCAAAGAGCTTGTCTCGTGAGCAAAGCGCAGGTACCATTGAGTATCTCTATGCCAACCCCATTACCCGTACGGAGATTTACAGCGGCAAATTTTCCGCCAATATGTTGCATTACGGCCTCGTCTTGATTTTCGTCTTGGTCGTGGCGTTTGCCTCCCTCTATGTCTTCGGGGTTCACGATATTCGCAATCTGGCCTTGGTGCTTTTACAGGTATTCATTTGCCTGCTGTTGCTGGGCTTTGAATTTCTTTGCATCGGCTTTTTCTACTCGTCGATTTCTTCCCGTGCTTCTCACGCGGAAGGAGGAAGCCTTCTCTTATTTATTGCCATCGCCCTGGTTTGGGCTGCGTTGCAATTGATGGGAAGTGCGACACAAGCCATTGCGGATTTCTTCCCCTTCACGGCGTTGAATCCGCTGAGCATGGCTGGAAGCGGCGATTTCCAATGGATCGGCATGGTGATCAACATCGTGCTCGGACTGGTCTTCTGGGGACTGGGCTGTATTATCTACAAGGGAAAAGAACTAAAATTTTAAACAAAGACGAGCGGCTCTATGAGTCGCTCTTTTATTCGGAGGGATTATGATTCGATTAATTGCATTAGATTTCGACGGCACCATCGCCGCAAGAAAACAACCTTTCGATGAGACCATGATCCAATACGTGCAACGATGGAAGGACATGGGCATCGAAACCGTGGTGGCTAGCGGCCGTCCCTTTCGTTCGCTTAAAAGAGAGCTGTCCCCGTACAAGGATGAAATGGTCGTCATCAGCAACAACGGCAATTTGATTCGCTATAAAAATTCGGAAGAGACCCTAGACCGCTTTGTTTTCGACAAGGCGGCCATCCGTCCTCTAACGGCGGCCATCGAAGCCAGGGGGCTGCATCCGATTTTTCACGTGGACAGTTACGACAAAGGCTACGATTTGGTCACCCTCCACGAACAAACGGAGCGGGAAGCCTCCTACATTGTTTTTTACGAAAACATGTATAGAGAAATGACCATCGACGATGTGTTAAAAGAAGATGTTCTCGCCGTCGCCGGCTATACCACCGGCGATGTCTTCGAAGATTTAATTCAGGAGCCGGTGATTAAAGAAGGGGGTCTCACGGCCCATTTGCTGAAAAGCAGAGACCCGAAGCTCTCTCTTTTTGAAATCATCGGCAAGGGAAGCGACAAGTGGCGGGGGCTGAGCACCTACGGCAAAATGAAAAACATCGCCCCGGAAGAGATGGTCGTCGTCGGTGACGATCGAAACGACGGTGCCATGATTGCCCACGGTGGGATCGGCATCGCCATGGCTTCGGCGCCGGAGGATGTAAAAAAAGTGGCGGATATCATTTGCGAAGAGAAGCCTGAAAATTACGGCGCCTTTCGCTGTGTCGACGGTATTGTGAGAAAAGAGGTGGACAATGAACATTAATTGGTACCCGGGGCACATGAAAAAGACCATCGAGTCTTTAAGAAACATGAAGGCCCAGTGCGATGTGGCGGTGGTTTTATTAGATGCCCGCATTCCCGTGAGCAGCTACAATCCGCTTCTTGACGAGGTGCTCACCTCCATTCCCGTGCTCATGCTCTTAAATAAATCGGATTTGGCGGATCCGAAGGAAACACAGCGCTGGATCGATTATTTTAACGGACAGGCGCGCACCTCGGCCATTGCCTGGTCTGCCACATCGAAGCTCAATGAAAAGCGGCTGACAGAAGCTTTAGAAAATGCCGTCGAGGATTTGCGGGAAAGAGAAGCGAATAAAGGCATGGAAAAGCGAAAGCTGCGCGTTATGGTGGCGGGGATTCCCAATGTAGGCAAGTCCACCTTTATTAACCAGCTGGCGGGGAAAAAATCCGCCGCCATCGGCAATCGGCCGGGCATTACCAAGACCAATCAGTGGATTCGCCACCACAAAGCCTTCGATCTCTTGGACACGCCGGGGGTTCTGTGGCCCAAGTTGGATCCGCCCATTCGCGGCCGCCATTTGGCTTACACGGGCTCCATTAAAGACGAGATCATGGACGTGGAGACCCTGGCCTTTGAGCTGGTGAAAGAAGCCATGAAAAAGTTCGAAGCCCCCATGATGGCCCGCTACGACCTTAAAGAAACCTACGATGATCCCGTGGAGGTTATGGATGCCATTGGCAAGCGGCGAGGCTGCTTAATTCGCGGCGGCGAAATCGACTACACAAAAGTGTCCCACTTAATCTTAGACGAGTTTCGCGCCGGCAAGTGGGGCGCGATTAGCTTGGAGCGTGTTGATGACCGATCTGAATTTTGATCTACAGCGGCTGAACGAAGGCTACGATTACATCGCGGGCATCGATGAAGTGGGCCGCGGTTGCCTCTTCGGCGACGTGGTGGCGGCTTGCGTCGTCATGCCATTGAATAAGTCCATCGAAGGCGTGACGGATTCAAAAAAGCTTTCGCCCAAAAAACGGGGCCTTTTGGAAGGGGCCATAAAAGAGCAGGCGCTTTTTTACACCTACGCCAATGAAAGTGCAGAAGTCATCGATGCCATCAATATTAAACAGGCCACCCGACGGGCCATGAAGAGGGCGGCGGAGGCGACATTGACCCATTTCCCGGACAAGAAGATCTTGTTCTTAATCGATGCGGAAACCATCGACCTGGATTGTCATCAGGCGGCGATTATCCACGGCGACGATCTGTCTTACGCCATTGCCTGCGCCTCTATTTTGGCCAAAGAATACCGTGACAGGCTCTGTATTCAGTGGGACGAAAAATACCCCGGCTACGGCATTAAAAAACACAAAGGCTACGGCACGAAACAGCATCGAGAAGCCATACTCGCCCTCGGGCCGTCGGCGGGCCATCGCATGAGTTTTTTAACGAAAATCCTAAACAAATAGAGTGCTTCGGAGGTAGGAGGCCTGTGTTTGTCGGCCTGCGGTTTATGGTATAATAGGTTAAAATAGGAGGCAGAAATGGTTGAAAAATATTTTGTTGACCCTTCGGGGAATTCCAATGTAAAAATTGCCGACGACGTCATTACGCGCATCGCTCAAGAAGCGGCCACGCGCGTCGAAGGCGTTTATAATAGCTATACCACAAGGAGAGAAATCGGCGACTTCTTGCCCGGAAGGGGCCAAGGGAAGACCAAAGTCACCGCCGATGAAGAAAAAAGCGTGGTGGATATTTCCATCGTCGTAGAATACGGACGCAACATCGTTGCAGTGGCGGAAGAAGTACAAGATGCCGTAAAGGTCAGTCTTGAAAATATGACGGATTTAGATATTACGGCGGTTAATGTCCACGTCAACGGCGTACGCGCCCAAGAAAAAGAATCCGTGTAAAGGGTAAGAATTTTGTTAAGCAATAAGTTGAGCAGAAAACTGTCCAGAATCGGCACCATGCAAATTCTTTTTGCCATGGAGCACAGAGGCGAATTTGCCATGGATGTGGCGGAATCTTTTTTCGAAAGCGTCTGGGACGAACACGAAGTAGAGGAGATGTATCGCCACGTCTTTACCGAGAAGAAAGCGGCTTTTCGTTTAGAATCCGCATCGGATGGTCCCTTTTCCCCCGATGAAAAGGCCTACATTATCCAAAGCGTCGATATCATTGTTAACAACAAAGAGGCCATCGACAAAATCATTGACGATCACTTAAATGACGGATCCATTCGTCGCATTTCCACTGTGGATCTGTCGATTTTGCGTGTAGCTGTGGCGGAAATTATGTATCACGAAGACATTGCGCCGCCGGTTTCCATCAACGAAGCCGTTGATTTGGCGAAAATGTACAGCACATCCGACAGCGCCCGTTTTATTAACGGCGTGCTGGGTCATATTGTTCGAGAAGGCGGCCATGAATCCAATTAGTGTATCGGAGCTTCTCGCCTATACGAAAAAAGTGCTCAAGACGGATTACATGTTGAACCACGTCTTGATTAAAGGGGAGCTTTCCGAAATCAAAACAGCGTCCAGCGGTCACGTGTATTTCACGATCAAAGACGACAAGGCCCGCATGGACTGCATCATGTATAGAGACGACGCCGAAGCGTCGGACATGGATTTTCAAGTGGGCATGGAAGTGGAAATGAACGGCTCCGTGGCCATTTACGCCCCCTCCGGGCGGCTGCAATTTGTGGCGAAAACCATGGTACTCACCGGGGAAGGCGCTCTTTACAAACTTTTTCTAAAATTAAAAGACCTTCTAAGCAAAGAAGGTCTATTTGATATGGACAAAAAGATGGCTTTGCCCGAGATGCCCAAGACCGTAGGCGTGGTCACCAGTACGGCCGGGGCGGCCCTTCACGATTTTCTGCAAGTGGCGGCCAACAGAAACCCCGCCGTCTCCGTCATCGTCTCGCCTACCCTCGTACAGGGCGAAGGCGCCGGCGCCTCCATCGCCCGTGCGTTTAAGCGGCTCGACGCACGGGATGATGTGGACGTGATCCTCATTACCCGCGGCGGCGGCAGCATGGAGGATTTGTTTTGCTTTAACGACGAAACCTTGATTCGTACCTTGGCCGAAAGGCGCCATCCGGTTGTTTCCGCCGTGGGCCACGAGGTGGACACCACCCTTTGCGATTACGTGGCCGATGTGCGTGCGGCGACGCCGACCCACGGTGCGGAGATTATCGTCAGCCCGAGGGAAGAGATTTTATCCGCCTCAAGGGCCCGCCTTCAGGTGATGGAACACGCCATTGCCCTATCCCTCCACGAGGCGAGACGGCGAAACGACGTGCTGGGCCATCGCCTGCATCAAACCGTGTCCATGGAGGCCATTTTAAATAAGCGTCTGGCTCAAAAGGCCGTAAAAGAACGCATGGACTTTCGCATGAAAGAGGCCGTGAACCGCCACGTACAATCCCTAAATCGCTACGGCATACGCATAAAGGCCGTGAATTTACCGGCGCGGGCGGCGCGGGATGAAGAAACTCTTGCGCTAATGAAACAGCGCTTGGTGCGTGAGGCAGCACAGGCGGTAAAAAATGCGCAGCGGGATTTAGCGGAGCTGGATAATCGCATGAAGACCATGGGCAAGGAGCGGGTGAAGCCGCGGGTGCGCGTTCAGAATCGCTACATACGATCGGCAAGTGAAGTCGAGGTGGGCGATGTGTTAAGGGTGGATCTTTTAGACGGATCCATAGCAGCTCGGGTGCTTTCCATAGAAAGGAACGGTCATGAATTATAAAGAAAAGTCGGAACAGCTGGAAAAAATCGTGGAGCGCATGGAAAATGAAGACCTTTCTCTGGAAGAGATGGTAAAGCTCTACGAAGTGGCCACGTCTCTTTACCGGGAACTGGAAAAAGACTTAAAGGGCTTGGAACAAAAGGTGCGTGTGCTCACCGAAGGCATGGAAGAGGAGGGCGACAATGAACTTTGATGCACGTTTAAAGGCATATTACGAGGCCATTCCCTCGGCGGCCGACGAACTAAAAGAAGCCATGATCTACTCCCTGTTTACGGGAGGCAAGCGGGTGCGTCCCACGCTGTTTTACACCGTATTAAAGGATTTCGGCTACGAAGGCGACGCGGCCTTTTACTTTGCCGCCGCCATGGAATCCATCCACACCTACAGCTTGATTCACGACGATTTGCCCGCCATGGACGACGACGATTTCCGGCGGGGAAAGCCCTCCTGCCACAAGGCCTACGGCGAAGCTTTGGCCATTCTCGCCGGCGACGGGCTTTTGTCGCAGGCGGCAGAGCTTGCCGCAGAAGGGGCGTCTTTGGATCCCGAAGGCGGCATCGACGCCATGAAATACTTATTTAAAGCCGCAGGTACCACGGGCATGGTGGACGGTCAGGTGCTTGACATTCGCGCCGGTGCATCCTCAGGCGACGAAGTGATCTACAAGCGAAAAACCGGTGCTTTGTTGGGCGCCTGCTTCGCCATGGCCGGTGCCTTGGCGGGAAAATCCAAAGAGGTTAACGACACCTTGTACCGCGTCGGCGAAACCTTGGGCCTGAGCTATCAATTCCAAGACGACTACTTCGATTTGGAAGAAGACGGCGCGGAAGTGATTCCCGACGACTACCTGTTGAAGGCCCGTGAATACACGGAAGAATGTTTAAGCCTTCTCGCCTCTGTCGGACAATTCAAAGAAACGGAAGCGCTGATCGATAAGATTTTAAAACGAGACAGGTGATGGCGTGAAAGAGCGTGCAGATGTCCTTTTAGTGAAGAAGAATTTAGCGCCGTCCAGAGAAAAAGCCAAGACCATGATTATGGCGGGCGAAGCCTTTATCGGCACGGAGCGCATCGCCAAGGCCGGTCAAATGATCGATGTAGAAGCGGAAATCAGCGTTAAGGGCCATAGCTTAAAATACGTTTCCCGCGGGGGCTTTAAGCTGGAAAAAATCATCGAAAACTGCGGGATCGATTTAACGGACAAAGTGTGCATGGACATCGGCTCCTCCACCGGCGGCTTTACCGATTGCATGCTGGCCCACGGCGCGAGAAAGGTCTACGCCGTGGATGTGGGCTACAATCAACTGGCCTATACCTTGCGGGTGGATCCCCGGGTCGTGGTCATGGAGCGGACCAATGTGCGCTATTTGGATGCGGAGGATCTGGACGATGGTATGGATTTTATTTCCATCGACGTGTCCTTTATCTCCCTTGAATTGGTGCTTCCCAAGGCCGTGAGCTATTTGTCCGATACAGGGAAGATCGCCGCATTAATCAAGCCCCAATTTGAAGCGGGCAAAAACAAGGTAGGCAAAGGCGGCATTGTTTCCGACCCCGAAGTCCACCGAGAGGTTTTAAATAAAATACATCATCTCGTTCAAGACTTGGGTATCTATCCCGAAGTACTTACCTTTTCGCCGATTCAGGGCGCGACGGGAAACACGGAATTTTTAATGCTTATGACGAAGGAGGTCGCGGCATCGAAGCCCATCGATATCGATGGGGTGGTGCGGGCGTCCGGGGAGGAGTTTCGCTAATATGTTTTTACGCCTACAAATCGATGATTTCGCCATTATCGATCACTCGTCCATGGAATTTCACGACGGCTTTTCCGTATTGACCGGGGAAACCGGTGCGGGTAAATCCATTATTATGGATGCCATCGGATTGATTCTCGGCGGGCGGGCTCAAAAAAATATGATTCGAAAAGGCGCGGAGCGGGCGTCGATTCAGGGCGTTTTTATGACGAAGAACAAAAAAGCCCTTGATTTTCTCGCGGAGCACAACATTCCCTTTGAAGATGTGATTATTGTGGAGCGAAGCATCGAACGGGAACGGCCGTCCTTGTCGGAGATCAACGGAAAAATCGTGACCAACGGGGTTTTAAAGGATTTCGGCTCCATTCTCGCTCTGTCTGAAGTGCAAGGTGAAAACAGCTTTCTCATGAAGCCGGATTTTCAGCTGGAGCTATTGGATCGCTTCTGCGGCGAAGAACAAAAAAAGGATCTCGCCGAGCTAAAGACCATTTACGGCGAATACCGCCAACTGACAAATCGCCTGAAAAGCGAGGTGAAAGATCCCGAGGCCTTGGCCAGAGAAGGGGATCTCTTGCGGTATCAAATCGATGAGATCGAAACCCTGGCCCTTGAAGAAGGAGAAGACGAGGCCTTGGCCGAAGAATTTCGCGCGAGAAACAGCCACACGGAAACCTTGGAACTTCTTCAGGAAATGAATCAGCTGGCTTATGAAGAAGGAGGCATTCGCTCGCTTTTGGATCGCTACGGCGCAGCACTGGAGAAGGTGGCGAATAACGACAATCACTTCGCCGATCTCTTCGAATCCTTTGAAGACATTCGCTACAGCTTTCAGGATCTGGCCCAAAGCATTCGGGACAAGGGCGAAAATTTCGACGACGATCCCGAGCGTTTGCAGGAAGTTACGGATCGGCTGGACGCCATTCATTCCATGAAGAGGAAATACGGCGACAGCTACGAAAAGATTCAGGCTTTTTTAGAACAAAGTAAGGAGCGGCTGGCCTTTATCGACGATTACGAACACGTCGTGGAGTCCATGAAGCAGGCCTGTGAGGAGAAGAGGGAAGCGGCCACATCCCTCGCCCTTCGCATGAGAAAGCGGCGGATGGATGCGTCGCAAGTACTTGAAGGGCGCATGGCCCGTGAAATGGAAGAGTTGGACATTCAGGGCGCGGCCTTTCAGGTGGAATTTTCCGAAAGCGCTTTGGCGGCAGAAGGCATGGACAGCGTCCGCTTTCTCGTCGCCACAAACAGAGGCGAAGATCTGCTTCCCATGGCGGACATCGCATCGGGCGGCGAGATCAGCCGCATCTTTCTTGCGTTTATCAGCATATTCTCCGATTTGGATGAGCGGGAAATTCTTATTCTCGACGAAGTGGACACAGGCATGAGTGGCAAGACGGCAAAAGTGGTGGCAGAGAAAATGAAACGCCTCTCCCGAGACCGGCAGCTCATCGTCGTGAGCCATCTGCCTCAGGTGGTGGCGCGGGCCGATCGCCAATACCGCATTCAAAAGCGGTTGGAGGCAGGTCGCACCGTCTCCTTCGTTCAAAAATTAAGCGACGAGGAACGAATCGCCATGTTGGCCACCATGATTAGCGGCGAAGACACGGAAAAAACGAGAGAAACGGCACGCGAAATGTTACGAAACCGAATTTAGGAGGTTTTATGATTTCTGAAGAGCGTATTATACGCAGCGAAAAAATTTATGAAGGAAAGATCGTCTCCTTAAGTTGTCATACCGTGGAGCTGGACGGCCAACGTTACGGCAAGCGGGAAGTGGTAGAACACGCCGGCGGCTGCTGCATGGTGGCTCTCTGTGAAGACGGCAAAATTCCCTT
This sequence comes from Peptoniphilus sp. HCN-40583, assembly GCF_037892835.1. Classification (NCBI taxonomy): domain Bacteria; kingdom Bacillati; phylum Bacillota; class Tissierellia; order Tissierellales; family Peptoniphilaceae; genus Peptoniphilus; species Peptoniphilus sp. HCN-40583. The sequence goes on along the minus strand of NZ_JBBKBU010000029.1, from coordinate 14,223 downwards.
TGTGAAGCAATACCGTATCGCCACGAAAAAAAGTCTCCTGGAACTTCCCGCCGGACTCATCGAACACAACGAAAACCCCATGAAGGCGGCCATTCGTGAACTGGCCGAGGAAACGGGGCTTGTGGCAGAATCTGCCGAGTTTCTCTTGGAAGCTTACACATCCCCGGGCTTTACCAACGAAAAAATCCATATTTTCTATTGTGAAAATCCCACGCCCGGTGAAATGCACTTAGACGACACGGAAGACTTGGAAGTGGTCTATATGGACCTGGACGAAGCCTTGCGCATGATTAAATTAGGCGAAATTATTGACGCGAAAACCATGATCGGCCTCTATGCCGTAAAAGAAATGAGAGATGCTAATGAACAAAACCATTGAATACTTAAGAAAACAAACCGACTTGCGGCCGGAGATCGGCATTATTTTAGGAAGCGGCTTAGGTGACTTCGCCGAATCCATCGAAGATGCCGTGGCCATTCCCTACAAAGACATTCCCGGATTTAAACAATCCACGGTTGAGGGCCACAGCGGCGAGCTGATTTTCGGCACCTTGGCTGGAAAAAACATCGTCGCCATGAAAGGCCGCATCCATTTCTACGAAGGCGTGGATATGGCCGATGTGGTCTTCCCGGCGAAGATCCTCTGCGAAATGGGCATTCAAACCTTGATCGTAACCAACGCCGCCGGCGGGGTAAATGAATCCTTCGAACCCGGCGACTTAATGATTATCACCGATCACATTAATTTCAACGGGAAGAATCCCTTAATCGGCCCCAACGACGGCAAGGGCGAGCGCTTCCCGGATATGTCTTATGCCTACGAACCGAAGCTTGCGGCCCTGGTGAAATCCGTAGCCGAAGAATTAAAGATCAAGCATCAAAGCGGCGTGTATATGTACATGACCGGCCCCAGTTACGAAACGCCGGCGGAAGTGCGCATGGCTCGCATTTTAGGCGCTGATGCCGTGGGCATGAGCACAGTGCCTGAAGTGATTATTGCCAATCACCGAGGCGTGAAGGTCATCGGCATTTCCTGCATTACCAATATGGCGGCGGGCATTTTGGATCAACCTTTGGAACACGAGGAAGTGATCGAGATTTCCGCCCGCGTCGCCGACGATTTTAAAGCATTGGTCACGAAAACCATCGAGGCGATTTAACATGAGCGTATTAGAAGTCATCGAAAAGAAAAAACACGGCGAAATTCTGTCGAAAGAAGAAATCGAAACCACCATTACCGGCTACCTTTCCGGTGCCGTTAAAGATTACCAAATGAGCGCCCTCTTAATGGCCATTTACTTTTCCGGCATGGAAGGTGATGAAATCGCCCATTTAACCCGCACCATCATCGACTCCGGCGAAACCGTGGACCTTTCCTCCATTAAGGGCACGGTGGTGGACAAGCACTCCACCGGCGGCGTAGGCGATACGACCACCCTTATTATCGGGCCCATTCTCTCTGCCTACGGTTTGCCCTTCGGCAAAATGAGCGGCCGCGGCCTGGGCCACACCGGCGGTACTTTGGATAAGCTGGAATCGATTCCCGGCCTGCGGGTGGATTTAAGTATGGTTGAAATCGTCTCCTCTACCAATGCCATCGGTATGGCCATTGCAGGACAGACGGCCAATATTACGCCGGCGGACAAAAAGCTTTACGCCTTGAGAGATGCCACGGCCACGGTGGATTCCATTCCCCTCATCGCATCGAGCATCATGAGCAAGAAGCTCGCCATTCATGGCGATTGCTTGCTCCTTGATGTAAAGGTAGGCGACGGCGCCTTTATGAAGAATAAAGAATCGGCTCGGGAATTGGCGGAAACCATGGTCCACATCGGCGAGACCTTCGGCAGAAAGACCCTGGCCATTTTAACGGCCATGGAAGAGCCCTTGGGACGCGCCGTAGGTAATGCACTGGAAGTGGAAGAGGCCATCACCACATTAAAGGGCGAAGGTCCCGAAGATTTAACAGCCCTTTGCATCACCTTATCCACGAAGCTGATTCACTTGGCCGAAGGCGGCGACGAAAAGGCCATTGAACAAAAGGTGAAAGACTTAATCCAAAGCGGCAAGGCCCTGAATAAGCTCAGAGTATTTATAAAAAATCAAGGTGGCGACGAGAATGTCATCGACGATTTTAATCTTTTCCCGCAAGCTGAAAAGACCTACGACGTGATCAGTGAAACCGAAGGCTATCTTAGCCATCTGCCCGCCCACGAAATCGGCATTATCTCCAGAGACCTGGGTGCCGGGCGGGTGAGAATGGACGACGAACTGGACATGGCCGCCGGCGTGTATCTTCACAAAAAGCGGGGCGACTACGTGAAAAAAGGCGACGTGCTCGCCACTTTCTACGGCGGAAAAAATCGACCCATGGAAGAGTTGGCCCGCCGCTTCTTGGCCATTACGTCTATTTCTAAAAAACCGGTTCCTGCGCAGGCATTAATTATCGATGAGGTCTATCATGGACATTAGTACCTATATATGGTCGATTCCCGCTTTAATTATCACCATCGTCGGCCACGAAATCGGCCACGGCTACGTCTCCTACCTTCTCGGCGACGACACGGCGAAGCGAGACGGCCGATTAAGTTTAAATCCCCTGGATCACATCGATCCCGTCGGACTTCTATTTATGATCGTCTTTCGCTTCGGCTGGGCGAAAGCCGTGCCCATTAATCCGGCCTATTACAAAAACCGCAAAACCGGCACGATCCTCGTGTCTTTGGCGGGGGTGACGGTGAACTTTATCTTCGCCCTTCTCGGCGCCTTTTTCTTCGTGTGGACGTCGAAACATCAATTTGTCATCAGCAATTTCTTTCTGCACTTTCTTTGGTACAATGCCATGCTCGGCGTCTTTAATCTCGTGCCTCTGCCGCCTTTAGACGGCTCGAAAGTGTTGGCGTCCCTCTTGCCGCCGAAGACGGAATTCGCATTCTACCAATACGAAAAATACTTCTATTGGATTTTATTTCTCGGCGTGGTCACCGGCGCGATCCCCCGTATTATCGGGCCGGTGGTTGAAGGCTTCATCCAAGTCTGCGTGGGCCTCGCCATGATCCTTGTCTCATGAGCTACGAATTCTCTTACGGCTCCTTTTTCGGGCCCATGGATGTGCTGTTGGATTTGATTAAAAAGCGGGAGATGGATATTTACGACATTCAAATCCACGTCCTCGTAGAAGATTTTCTCGCCTATTTAGACGGGATGACGGGCCCTGTATTGGATGCCATGGTTGATTTTCTCGCCATGGCCAGCTACCTTCTCGCCATCAAAAGCCGCATGCTTTTACCCAAGCCTGTGACGGAGGAGGAAGAGGAAGAAGAGGACCCTCGGGACAGTCTCGTGGAGCGGATTTTAGAATACAAGCGCATGAAGGCGGCGAGTTTATTGTTGGATGAAATGGCCGCCTATGAAGACGGCGCTGTTTATAAAAAGCAGGAAGACTTCTCGGATTTTTCTGATGAGGAGCTCTTGGCCGAAGGCGACGCATCCCGTTTGGCGAAAGCCTTTCGCGACGTCATGGTGCGCTTTGAAATTCACGAAGCGGCGCGGCAATCCTTGGAGAAAATTCCCGCCGCGGAATTTAGCTTCAAGCAGGCTGCGGAGAAAATCGACGCCGCCTTCAGAAAGTGGGAGAAGCCGCGATTTTTTCAAATGATGGAAGATGCACAGAGCCGAATCGAAATCGTGACGGTATTTCTCACCCTCTTGGAGCTGATGAAGCTTGAAAAGATCAGCTGCCGTCAAGAAGGAAAAGACATTGTACTGATAAAAAAAGGAATGATCCATGGAACTGAAAGCCAAAGTTGAAGCCCTTTTATTTGCCTGGGGCGAACCCATTACGGAAAAAGAAATGGCAAAGGCCTTAGAGGTGACAGCCATTGAGCTTCAGGCTGCCATCGGTGAATTAAAGGCGGATTTATCCGGCGAGGAGCGAGGCCTGCGCCTGGTTTGTGTCAACGACAGCTATCAGCTCTCCACAAAGCCGGAGCTTTTTGAGGCCATTAGCGATTTCGCGAAAAAAACGCGGACGAAAAGCTTATCCAATGCCGCCCTGGAGACCCTTTCCATCGTCGCCTACAAGCAGCCCGTATTAAAATCCGAAATCGAAGAAATCCGGGGCGTGCGCTGCGATCAGGTGTTGAAAAGCCTTGAGCGCATCGATTTAATCGCCGTCCTCGGCCGCATGGAAATTCCCGGTCGCCCGAAAGTGTACGGCACCACGGAGACCTTTTTACGAAAATTCGGCCTGTCCGGCTTGGAAGACTTGCCGAAAGAAGAAGCAATGGTAGAGACGGAGGAATCATGAGACTTCAGAAATACATGGCCCATGCCGGTGTTGCCAGCCGCAGAAAATGCGAAGAAATAATCGATGCCGGCCGCGTTAAAATAAACGGGGTGACCGTAACGGAACAGGGCATGAAGGTAGAGGAAGATGATCGGGTCACCGTCGACGGAAAGCTTCTGCGCCTGCCGAAGACCAATCACTACATTTTATTAAATAAACCACGCGGCGTCGTCTCTACTGCAGACGACAACAAGGGGCGCAAGACCGTCCTGGATCTGGTTCCCTTAAGAAAGGGCCAGCGCCTGTATCCCGTGGGTCGGTTGGACATGGATTCCTCGGGGCTCTTGCTTTTAACGGACGACGGCGAATTGACTCAGCGCTTACTCCATCCGAAATACGAGCTGGAAAAAACCTATCGTGTGACGGTAAAAGGTGTGGTGGACGAGGCGACGGCAAAGAAATTATCCGCCGGCATCGAACTCAGTGACGGCATGACGGCGACGGCAAATTTTAAAATTTTAGAACACAGAAACGCAAAGACCCGTATGGAAGTTGTGATTCACGAAGGACGCAATCGCCAAATTCGCCGCATGTTTGAAGCCGTGGGTGCGGAAGTGGTGGAGCTTGAGCGGATTCAAATGGGCCCATTAAAGCTGGGCATGTTAGGCAAAGGGGAATACCGCCCCCTTCGGGAAAAAGAAATTCGGGTGTTGAAGTCATGGAAGTAATCCCGACATCGGCCGTTGCCTGGTCCCACACCGTGCTGGAAAATTTCTTAACGAAGGACCATGTGGCCGTGGATCTCACGGCGGGCAACGGAAAAGATACCTTGTTTCTTGCTGAGCGGGCAAGTCGCGTTTTGGCCATGGACATACAACAGGCCGCCATCGAGAAGACAGAGGCCTTTCTAAAGGAAAAGCATGTAAAGAATGTGTCGCTGATTCGCGACAGCCACGAAAATGTATCCCGCTACGTGGATCTTCAAGCGGCGGATGTTTTTGTCATGAACCTGGGCTATTTGCCCGGAGGCGACAAAAAAATCACCACCACATGGCCTGCCACGATGCACACATTAAATGAAATCTTCTCAGCCATGAAATCCGGCGCCCTCTTGAGTCTCGCCATCTATCCGGGCCACGAGGAAGGCAAGGTGGAGAGCGAGGGCATCGAAGAGATGATCGGCGCATTGGATCAGAAAGTGTACAAGGTGGTGAAAATCACCTTTCCCAATCAAAATCATTGCCCGCCCTACTGGGTCGGCATTGCGAGGTGTTAGATGATATTGGTCATAGGAGGCGGACCCGCCGGCATGATGGCCGCCATCAAAGCGGCGGAGAGGGCAGAGGTCACCTTAATCGAAAAAAATGAGAAATTGGGAAAGAAGCTGTTTATTACAGGCAAGGGACGGTGCAATCTCTGTAACGACTGCGACGATCCCTTTTTCTTTGAGACATTGAATCGAAATGCAAGCTTCATGTACTCGTCCTATTACAGCTTGACCGCCGCCATGTTGAAAGACTTCTTCGAAAGCCGAAACACCCCACTAAAGGTGGAGCGAGGCGATCGAGTCTTTCCGAAAAGCGACAAGTCCTCGGACATCATTAAAACCTTGGAACGGGAGCTTGATAAGAGCAAGGTAGCCATTCGCCTAAACACGACGGCGGAATCCATTGTAAGAGAAAAGGACGGCTATGTCGTAAGGACAAATAGAGGCGATTTTCGGGGAGACAAAGTCATCGTCGCCACAGGGGGCATGACCTATCGACTCACCGGCTCTACCGGAGACGGTTATACCTTTGCCGAAGCTTTCGGCATGGGCGTGGTGAGGCCCGTGGCGGGACTCGTGGGCTTAAAGCTAAAAGAAGATTACTTAGAGGCATTGTCCGGCCTGTCCTTAAAAAACGTGGCCCTGACGGCGACGACGAAAGAGGGACGCTTTTCCGATTTTGGTGAAATGCTCTTTACCCATTTCGGCATCAGCGGGCCCATCGTTCTGAGCCTCTCTTCGAAAATTAATCGCTCCGATAAAGTGGATCTTTCCCTTGACTTCAAGCCCGCCCTTACAGAAGAGGTGCTTGATAAGCGGCTTTTGCGTGAAGTGAAGGACAATTCCAATCGGGCTATGCATAATTTGATGAAGCATCTTTTGCCCAAGTCTTTAATCGCACCGGTATTGGATCAGGCGCAAGTGCCGCAGGATTTGCCTGCCCATCAATTGTCCCAAGAAATGCGCCGCGAACTGATTCACACGCTGAAAAATTTCCGCCTCCGCTACGACGGCCTGTTTAACGAAAACACCGGGATTATTACCACCGGCGGCGTGGATGTGAAGGACGTGGATCCGTCGACCATGGAAAGCAAAAAAGCCGAAGGCCTTTACTTTTGCGGCGAAGTTTTGGACGTGGACGGGCCCACCGGGGGCTTTAATCTACAGATCGCATTTTCAACCGGCTACTTATCCGGACTGTGTTCCGGGGAGGAGGAATCAAATGAAAACCATCGCCATTGACGGCCCTTCCGGCGCGGGAAAAAGCGCCATAGCCGGTGCTTTAGCGAAGCGCCTGGGCTACGAATACATCGACACCGGCGCCCTCTATCGCACCATCGCCTACATCGCCGTAAACGAAGGCGAAGACCTTACGACAGAGGAACTTTTATCGCGGGTGGACGATCAGTTCATCGACTATAAAGACGGCTCCGTCTTATTAAACGGCGTGGCACTGGGCGATGTCATTCGCACGGAGGCCATCTCCCAGAAGACGTCGCAGCTTTCGAAAGAGCCGGCGGTGCGGGATTACCTTCTGTCTCTTCAGCGGCGCCTCGCTGAAGGCGGCGGCGTGGTAATGGAAGGCCGCGACATCGGCACCGTGGTCCTGCCCGCGGCAGATGTAAAATTCTTCCTCACGGCATCGGAAGAAGAGCGGGCGCGCAGACGCTACGAACAGCGCCGGGCCTTTGGCGAGTCCGTCGATCTGGAAAAGATCAAAGCCGACATCCACGCTCGAGATGAGCGCGATAAAAACCGAGAAGTGGCCCCGTTAAAACAGGCGGCGGATGCCATACTCGTAGACTCTACCGATATGAGTGAAGACGAAGTTTTGGATACCATGGCGAGCTATGTGGAGAACGACCATGTTCTATAATGTCATTAAAGCGATTACCGGGTGGCTGTTAAAAATCCTCTATCCCTACGAGGTTGTGAATATGCCTGCGTTGGAAGAGAAGGCCTACCTCTTAGTCGCCAATCACAAGAGCAATTGGGATCCTCTTTTCCTGTCGATCTTGTTTCCCAAGCAAGTGCGTTGGATGGCGAAGCGGGAGCTTTTTGAGATACCGATACTGAAACAAATCCTTCAGGGCGTCGGCGCCATTTCCGTGGACCGGAACCACGGCGATGCGAAAAGCACCATCATCGCCATGCGCGCGTTGAAAAACAAAGAAATTATCGGCATTTTTCCGGAAGGAACGCGGGTAAAGACCGTGGACTACGATCAAGGCAAGCCCGGCACCATTCTTTTGGCCGCCCGCACGGGCACCGAAGTTTTGCCGGTGTACATTGAAGGGGACTACAAACTCTTTCGCAAGCGGCGTTACATATTCCGAACGCCCATTCCCTTCGAAAAAGAAAAGCTCACGGAAGAGGCGTACCAAAAGCGGATGCGCGCTTTAATGGCCACGATTTACGAAGGGAGAGAATACCTTGGAAATACTGTTGAGTGAATGCTACGGCTTTTGCGGCGGCGTGAAGCGGGCCGTAGAAAGCGCTTTTCAGACAGCACAGACCTACGACGACGTCAAGATATTGGGCGAGCTGGTGCATAATGCACAAGTAAACGACGACTTGCGGGCAAAGGGCGTCGAGCTCATCGACGAAGCCAACTTGCCGAGCAACGCCACGGTGATTACGAGAAGTCACGGCACGACAAAGGCTTTAAAGGAAGAACTGAACGCAAAGGGCAATCGCGTCGTGGACACCACCTGCCCCTTTGTCTCGAGAATTTACACCATGGTGGAGGAAAACAATGCCAAGGGAATCCCCGTGGTCATCGTCGGCGACAAAGAGCACCCGGAAGTAAAGGGCATCGCCTCTTATGGCGACGATGTGTACATTGTCGGTGAGGCCGATGAAGTGGACGCATTGCCCTTAAGTGAGAAAAATCAAATTGCCCTTGTTTCCCAGACGACGAATCCCAAGAAATTGGTTGATTCTGTGGAAGAAAGGCTAAAAGGTGTTTTCACGGGAGAGATTTTAAGGTATAATACCATATGTAAAGCCACAAACGACCGTCAGGATGCCTGTCGCATGTTGGCTACTCATGTGGATTGTATGCTCGTTATAGGTGGTAAGAATAGTGCAAATACGAAGAAACTCGTAAAGATTGCGTCAGAACATTGCGAACATGTCTATCATATTCAAACCATATATCAACTCGATCTACGTCCATTTAAAAAATTCAATAAAATTGGTATTACCGCCGGAGCATCCACTCCGGACTCGGTAATCAAGGAGGCTGTTAGTAGAATGGATAATATGAACAGGGACGAAATGAACAATGAAATGATGGAGGCCATTGAAAACTCTTTCACGCGTGTACGTCGCGGTGAAATTGTCGATGGCGAGGTATTATACGTAACCGACGACGAGGTTATGGTTAATATCGGTTACCGCGCAGACGGTATCATCTCCAGAGATGAATTGTCCAACGACCCCAATGTAAAACCGAATGAAATCTTCAACCAAGGAGATCAAATTCAGGTTTACGTTATGAAAATGGACGATGGAGACGGTAATGTCGTTTTATCCTTTAAACGCGTGGAAAACATGAAGGTTTGGGATGAAATGGAAGAAAAATTTGAAAACGGCGAAACGGTTATGGCCCACGTCACCAATGTCGTCAAAGGCGGCTTGACCTGTGATGTCGACGGCTTAAACGGATTTATTCCCGCATCTCACGTTTCCGTACGTTTCCAAAGAGATTTAAGCAAATACGTCGATGAAGATTTAGAATGCGAAATCATCGATTTCGATAAGGGCAGAAGAAAATTTGTCCTCTCTCGCAAAAACATCGAATCCAAGGAAATCGAAGAAAAACGCAAAGAAGTATACGGTACCCTTCAAGAAGGCGAATTCATCGAAGGTACGGTTCAACGCTTAACCAACTTCGGCGCATTTGTCGATGTCGGCGGCGTAGACGGATTGATTCACATCTCCGAACTTTCTTGGAACCGCGTTAAACATCCCAGCGATGTCGTAAGCCCCGGCGAAAAGGTAAAAGTATTGGTTCTGAAGATCGACGAAGAAAAGAACCGCATCGCCCTCGGTTTAAAACAAACCACTCAAAAACCCTGGGATACTTTTGTTGAAACCGTACAAGTCGGCGACGACGTCAAGGGTACTGTCGTAAACATCTTGGACTTCGGCGCATTCGTTCGCCTGGAATCCGGTGTAGACGGCTTGCTCCACGTTTCTCAAATTTCCAGACAACACGTTGAAAAACCGTCTGATGTCTTAGAAATCGGTCAAGAAATCGACGTTCGCGTCACCGATATCAATTTCGAAGACAAGAAGATTTCTCTTTCCATGAAAGCCCTTCAACCGGGCGGCGAAGACGAACAAGCGCCTCGCGAAAGAAAGAAAGAGCAAAAACCTCGTCGCAGAGAACAACCGCAAGTCGAAGCAAAACCTGAAGAGGAAAGCTTCTCCATGGCAATCGGCGATTTGATCAACTTCGATCAACTTGAAACCGTCGAAGCGGAAGAATCCCAAGACGAAGAATAATAAAACAAATGCGCTTTCTGAGGAGAGCGCATTTTTTGTAGGTGAAGAATGACAACTGAAGGGATTATCTTGGGCGTATGGCTGGGCCTCATTATGGTGTGGAAAAACAAGGTTTTTTTGCAGGAGCCTCGCTTTAAAAATTTAATCGTCGCAGGTACCGGCGCCGCACTCTTTATTATTGCACTAAAGGCGGCGCCTTCAGTTCCTTTTCTTGCGGCACATTTTTCGGCCATTCATGCCCTCGCACTTTTTATCATGGCTGTAGGCTGCCTGATGGGGCGCCATTTAGGTTATATTCTATCCGGCGTAGGACTTGCCCTAAACGGCATCGTAGTTGCTTTAAACGGCGTCATGCCTGTGGAGGCAGAGGCGTTGTTAAAGATCGGCGATGTCCGTGCCCTCACTTTAATTACAGAGGGCCGGGTCTTGACCCACGGCTTGGCCAATGAGGCAACGCGCCTTCGCTTTTTATGCGACCGCTTCTGTTACGCTTCGGCCATCTCTTCGGCGAAGGTCATGAGTCTCGGCGACGGCTTGATCGCCATGGGATTATTTTTATTTGTAGCCAGTGCTACATCGTATTTATTTGGAAAGGCGGATCGCCATGCAATGGATAAGTGAAACCTTATCGATGCTGCGGATTCAAGACGTCATCGACATCGCCATCGTGGCGGTGATTATCTATTGGCTCTTCAAATTAATCAAGGGCACCCGCGCCGAGCAATTAAGCAAAGGGATCGTCGTGGTCTTGATTCTGACGAAGCTCAGCGAAATTTTACAAATTTATATGCTCAACTACCTGTTGAAAAGCATGTTGACTTGGGGGTTTTTGGGCCTGTTCATCGTCTTTCAACCGGAAATCCGGCGAGGTCTTGAATTTATCGGCCGCAACAGCTCCATTCGAAAGGGTTTTGTCCTGTCGGGAACGCGGGATGAATCCACCATTAATGAAATTATCGGCGCCGTGGCCTCTTTGTCTCGCCAGAAAATCGGCGCATTAATGGTGATCGAACGGAAAACCGGGCTAAACGAGATTATCGAAACGGGGACACCTATTTACGGCGACCTGTCCTCGGGCCTGTTAATCAATATTTTCATTCCCAACACGCCGCTCCACGACGGCGCCGTGATTATTAACGGGGATAAAATCATCTCCGCCGCCTGTTTTCTTCCCTTAACGGAGGAAAAAGGCCTGTCCAAGGAATTGGGCACGCGCCACCGTGCGGCCATTGGGATTAGTGAAAAAAGCGACGCCTTTGCCATCGTGGTCAGCGAGGAAACGGGCTCGATCTCCGTCGCCGAATATGGAAACATTAACCGTCACCTGGATCTGTCCACTTTAGAGCAGATGCTTAGGGCCATCTATTTTCCGAAGAGTGACGAGGAGGAAATGTAATGCGCGATAAATATTTAAATTTAGTTGCGAATAATCAAGACACGATTAAGAAAATTTTCTCCCTGATTTTGTCTATTCTGCTTTGGTTCTTTATAATTACGGAAATCGATCCGGTAATCACCAAGGATTTCACCAATGTGGAAGTGGAACTCAGAAATCAATCCACCATGCGTCAAGCGGGGATGGAGCTCTTAAAAAGTGACGATTACACCACCAATATCGTGGTCTCCGGCAATCGCAGCGCCGTCATCGGATTAAAAGAAGAGGATATTTCAGCCTATGTGGATCTCGGGGAAGTGCAACCGGGCTCTCAACGGCTTCCCATCCATTTTCGCCTTTCCGACGAGAATTTGAAAATTAAAAAATCCAATCCTTCCGCCATCACCATCTCTGTGGACGAAATGGTCTCTATGAAAAAACCGGTCACGGTGACGGCCAAGGGCAATCCGGCCGACGGCATGGTTCTGGACAGGATTATTGTGAATCAAGATGAGGTTACGGTAAAAGGGCCGAAAAAATCGGTGGACAAAGTGCATTCCGTGGCGGGCCACATCCTTATTACCGACGCGAAAGAAACGGTGGTCTCTTCCGTCGAATTAACGCCGCTGGATCAAAACAAGCACGTTATCGAAGGCCTTGAAGTGACACCGAACACGGTGGGGGTACAGGCCGCCATATCCAAGGCAAAGAGCGTGCCCATCGAGGTAAACTATGAACAGGATGAGGGCGGCGAGTTTAATCGGGACCGAGCCATTCTGACGCCTGCCACCGTCACCATTACAGGGGATTCCGGTGCCATCGACGGCATCGAGAGCATTACGACGCGCCCCGTGAATGCGAAGGAGCTTATGAGTACCAACGCCGTGCCCGTGCGCCTCATCGTGCCCGAAGGGATCCATTTGGTCAATCCCGATGAATCCGTTATTTTGCGTTACATGAAAAAAGAATCGGCGCGGCGCACCTTGGAAGTATCCACGGAGCACATGACGTCTCTAAAAGGCGTGAATCTAAGCGATTTCAATGTGCCGAAGAAAATCGACGTGGAAATTTACGGCGACGCTTCTTTGGTCGATGTGCTGCGAGCGTCGGACATTCAATTGATCGTAGACCGAGAAGGCAAGGTAATCGCCAAGGGGCCGAAGGATCTGGAGATTATTCGCATCAAGCCGAAGCGTCTCACATCCTCGTCTTGAATGACGGCTTATCTTTTGCTAAAATAAATGTCTATCATAGTAGAGGAAAGTGAGGAGGCTTTGATGAAATTTTTAGGAGACGGTTTAACATTTGACGACATTTTGCTCATGCCGGGATATTCGGAAGTGTTGCCCAATGAAGTAGAATTAAAGACAAAAATCACCCACGCCATTGAGCTGAACATTCCCTTAATGAGTGCCGGCATGGACACGGTAACGGAATCGCAAATGGCCATTGCCATGGCACGCGAAGGGGGCATCGGCATTATTCACAAGAGCATGCCCTTGGAAGATCAGGTCAAGGAAGTGGACCGCGTTAAACGCTCGGAACACGGCGTCATCACCGATCCCTTCTCTTTATCTAAAGATCATGAAATCAAAGATGCCATGGAATTAATGAGCCACTACCGCATTAGCGGCGTGCCCATTGTGGACGAAAATAATGTTTTAGAAGGCATTATCACCAATCGCGACATTCGCTTCGAAGACGATTTAAATAAAAAAATCGCCAGCGTCATGACCAGCGATAATTTGGTCACGGGCAAGCAAGGCATTTCCATGGACGACGCGCTGAAGGTGATGAAGCAATACAAAATCGAAAAACTGCCTCTCATCGACGACAGCCATCATCTCATGGGCTTGATTACCATTAAGGACATTGAAAAAGCCATTCAATACCCGAATTCCGCCAGAGATGCAGGCGGCCGCCTCCTCGCCGGAGCCGCCATCGGCGTCACCCACGACGTCTACGAACGGGTGGAAGCCCTTCGCGCCGCGGGCACGGACTTGTTCGTCATCGACACGGCCCACGGACAATCGAAAGGCGTATTGACCACGATTCGAGAAATTAAAAAAGCCTTCCCCGACATTCAATTGGTTGCAGGGAACGTGGCCACCTATCAAGGCACCATCGACTTAATCGAAGCCGGCGCCGACTGTGTCAAAGTCGGTATCGGTCCTGGTTCCATTTGTACCACCCGCGTGGTCACCGGTATCGGCGTGCCCCAAGTGACGGCGATCTTAAATTGTTCGGAAGCCGGAAAGAAAAAAGGCATCCCCATTATCGGCGACGGCGGGATCAAGTATTCCGGCGATGTGACCAAAGCCATTGCGGCCGGCGCCGACGTGGTTATGATGGGCTCCATGTTTGCCGGTACCGACGAAAGTCCCGGAGAAGAAATCTATGTCGAAGGCCGTCGCTTCAAAACCTACCGCGGCATGGGCTCCTTAGGCGCTATGAGCAGCGGATCCAGCGACCGCTACTTCCAATCGGAAACGAAGAAATACGTTCCCGAAGGTGTGGAAGGTCGTGTACCCTACAAGGGAAAAGTCGGCGACGTCATTTACCAACTCATCGGCGGCTTAAAATCCGGTATGGGCTACGTCGGGGCGAAAAACATTCACGAGCTCAAGAACAATACGGAGTACATGAAAATCACCCCCGCCACCTTGCAAGAAAACCACCCGCACAACATTACGATTACAAGAGAAAGCCCGAACTACATCAGTTCTCGAAAATAGACACAAAAATGGCCGCTCCCGTGGAAACACAGGGGCGGTTTTTTGT
>NZ_JBBKBU010000028.1:0-33177 GCF_037892835.1 Peptoniphilus sp. HCN-40583 | reverse complement strand
CTTTTATTTTGTTAATCCATTAATTTAGAGCCGTTTACGCGGATCCCGGGGCCCATAGTGGAAGCCACGGTGACGGAGCGCAAGTAGCGACCTTTCGCTGCTGCCGGTTTCGAACGAATAATGGCAGACATTAAGGTTTTGAAGTTTTCGGTCAACTTTTCGGTGCCGAAGGATTTCTTGCCGATGGGTACGTTGATGATGGCCGCTTTGTCGACGCGGTATTCAACTTTACCTGCTTTGATTTCTTGCACAGCTTGCGCTACTTCAAAGGTAACGGTGCCGGCTTTCGGGTTCGGCATGAGGCCCTTGGGACCTAAAACACGGCCGATACGACCGACGACGCCCATCATGTCGGGTGTTGCCACGACGACATCGAATTCGAACCAGTTTTCGTCTTGGATCTTCTTCATGAGCTCTTCGCCACCGACGTAATCTGCGCCGGCTTCTTCGGCTTCTTTTGCCTTGTCGCCCTTAGCAAAGACCAAGATGCGTTCCGTACGACCGGTGCCGTGGGGCAGGACGACGGTGCCGCGAACTTGTTGGTCGGCGTGACGGGGGTCGACACCGAGGCGAACGGCGAGCTCGATGGTTTCATCGAAATTAGCGACGGCGGTCTTTTGTACCAATTCAATGGCTTCGTTCACATCGTAAAGATTGGAACGATCGACGAGTTTAAGACTGTCTTGATATTTTTTACCTCTCTTAGGCATGTTTAACCTCCTTGTGGTTCAAACGAAATGGAATTTCTCCCACTAACCTTCTACTTCGACGCCCATGCTGCGTGCCGTACCGGCGATCATGCGCATGGCCGCTTCGACATCGGCTGCGTTTAAATCGGGCATTTTCGTTTCGGCGATTTGACGGCATTGATCTTTGGTGATCTTGGCCACTTTGGTCTTGTTGGGCTCGCCGCTTGCTTTGTCGATGCCTGCCGCTTTTTTAATTAAGACGGCTGCCGGCGGGGTCTTGGTAATAAAGGTAAAGGAACGATCTTGGTAGACGGTCATGACAACCGGAATGATCATACCGGCTTGGTCTTGCGTCTTGGCGTTAAATGCTTTGGTAAATTCCATAATGTTAACGCCGTGGGGCCCGAGTGCGGTACCGACCGGCGGTGCCGGCGTTGCCTTGCCTGCGGGGATTTGTAATTTAACGATTGCTATGACTTTCTTTGCCATAGTACACCTCCTAATGTGGTTTTGCGGGGTTTCCCTCCCACTCTTAATGTGCTTACGTTTATGCCTCGGTTAATTGGTTGACGTCCAATTCCACCAAGGTGTCGCGGCCGAACATGGAAATGGTGACTTTCACCTTTCGATTTTCCTCGTCCAGCTCTTTGACAATGCCGACGAAATCTTCGAAGGGTCCCGTCAGGACTTTAACGCGATCGCCCACGGCATAAGTATCCGACAGGGCTTCTTTTTTCGTCACGCCTAAGTGCTTGACCTCTTCATCGGAAAGAGGAATGGGTTTACTCCCCGGGCCGACGAAGCCGGTGACGCCTCTGGTATTTCTGACGACGTACCAGGATTTATCGTTCATAATCATTTTTACCAGGACGTAGGAAGGGAACATTTTGCGTTCCTTTAATTTCTTTACGCCGTCTTTTTCTTCGACGTAATCTTCCATGGGAACCTGGACATCAAAGATCATATCGCCGAGATCCTGATTTTTCACCATGGATTCCATATTGTCTTTGACTTTGTTTTCGTGGCCGGAATAGGTATGGATCACATACCAATGGGCTTCTTCCTGACCGGCTTCGCCCCGGTTGCGATTTAAATCATCTGTCAATTGAAATCCTCCATACCGCTTATACGCCGAAAATCAGGCCCATAATATGGCTAAAGACAAAGTCTACGGCATAAATAAACAGGGCGGTTACGATGCTGACGAAGATAACGATTAAGCTATATTGGAATAATTGTTTTTTCGTCGGCCATACGACCCGCTTAAATTCCCTTCTGACACCGCGAAAATATCTCGTTAAGGATTGTTTTTCCTCAACTTTCGGGGTAGTGGTTTTTTGCGCCATCGTATCTCTCCTTACTTCGTCTCCTTATGAACCGTATGGGTCTTGCAGAATTTGCAATATTTCTTCATTTCCATACGTTCAGGCGTATTTTTCTTGTTCTTGTACGTGACATAGTTTCTTTGCTTGCACTCTGTGCATTCTAATGTGACGCGATCTGCCATCACACACCTCCTCTGGCTAAATTAATGGAAATAAACTCAATAAAAAAGGGCTTGTATCAAGCCGCTTTTTCCGGTTTTCCGGATTTGGTTTACGGAGTAATCCTATCAAATATCCGGCTTCCTGTCAATTGTTTAGGCGTTTTTATTTTCTAAAAGCCCTTCCCAACGGTCCAATTCCTTCAGGTATTTTTCCCTGCGATGGGCATGTTCCGTTTCGAATGCTTTCGTCTCCCGGTCCACGGCTTCCAATCGCTCGGCGCTTAAATTTCTCTCGGCGAAGGGATAGACCACGGCGTTTTCCCGCTCGGCGTGGGCCTCGAGCAAAAAGGCGTAGTTGTACATAAGGCCGAAGACATCGAGGAGATGCTCATCCGTCGGTTCTTTTTCCCACACTTGGCGCGCTTCGTCTAAATTTCTGACGATGTTTCGCGCCTGATCGTGTTCGGCAAACATGCCTTGGCGCACGATTTTTTCCGCCACGTCACCTAAATCCGACAGCATGTAGCGAAAGAGAATGTCTTCTTCCTTGCCGTGGTGATGGGCGTCGGAGTAGTTTCGAATAAATTCGATCATGGGAAGCACTTCGTCTTGAAATAATACTTCCCCTTCCAATGCCTTGATTAAATAGCGGCGAATGATCCCGGTAAAGCGCAGGATCTGTTCGTGTTCGTTCATGAGTACATCAATTCCGTACATGGTCTTTCTCCTTTTCGATGATTTTTTCCGCCACCCGCATGCCGTCCATGGCGGAGGATACGATGCCGCCGGCGTAGCCCGCCCCTTCCCCGGCGGGGTAAAGATTTTCGTGGCTTATGGACTCCAGTGTACTTAAATCCCTCGTGATTCGCACCGGCGAGGAGGAGCGGGTCTCCGGAGCCGTGAGCATTGCCTTGTCGAGAAGGGCCGGGAAGCGGCGACCCATGTCCTTAAGCCCCTCGGTCAAGGCCCGGTCCAGCGCTTCGGGATAAATGGTGTGCAGATCCGCCTCGAAGGTGCCGGGCTTGTAGGTGGGCTCTACACCGCCTGTTTCTTCGCCGTAAAGGTAGCTGCTCACGCTTTCAACGGGCGCCTTGTAGCTGTTTGTCATAGCGAAGACCTTCTGCTCGATCTCCCGTTGAAATGCCACGCCGGCGAGAACGCCTTCGCCGTAGGTGGTGTGATCGATGGTGACGAGAACGGCGGCGTTGGCATTTTTCCCGTCGCGGGCCTTGTAGCTCATGCCGTTG
This sequence comes from Peptoniphilus sp. HCN-40583, assembly GCF_037892835.1. Lineage (NCBI taxonomy): Bacteria > Bacillati > Bacillota > Tissierellia > Tissierellales > Peptoniphilaceae > Peptoniphilus > Peptoniphilus sp. HCN-40583. Next base: position 29,755 of record NZ_JBBKBU010000028.1, on the reverse strand, counting down.
GTTACGACGCCGCCTGCCTCCGATGCGGCGGCCACCACCTTGCCCCCGGGGCACATGCAGAAGGTGTAGACGCCCTTCTCTTCCACCTTGGCGGTGAGGCTGTAATCGGCGGCGGGGAGGAAGCGGTGATTGTCCCCGTACTGGCTCTTGTCGATGGCGGCCTGTGGCTCTTCGATGCGAAAGCCCACGGCAAAGGGCTTCTGCTCCATGGCCACACCTTTTTCGTGAAGCATGTAAAAGCTGTCCCGCGCCGAGTGGCCCAAGGCCAGCACCACGTACTTGGAGCGAAAATCCCCTTTGTTTGTACTCAGGCTGTAGCCGTCATTTTCCTTGACCAGAGATGTTAGCCTCGTGCGGAAATGGATCTCCGCCCCCATGGCCTCGAGTTCGCCTCTTAAGAGAACCAAAACTTTTCGCAGGGCATCGGTGCCCACGTGGGGCTTTTTCTTGTAGAGAATGCTTTCATCTTCCGCCAGGCGACTGAACAACGCGAGCACTGTGCGGCCACGGGGATCTTTGGAGCGGCTGGTAAGTTTGCCGTCGGAGAAGGTGCCTGCGCCGCCTTCGCCGAACTGCACATTGCTCTCGGGATCCAGCTTCCCCGTCTCCCAAAAAGCTTCCACTTTTTTTACGCGGTCTTCCACGCCGTCGCCACGCTCCAGAAGGATCGGCGCCATGCCCCGCTTGGCGAGAACCCAGGCGCAGAAAAGCCCCGCCGGTCCCGCGCCGACGACGACGGGCTTCTCCGTGGATTGAATGGGCGACAAATCGTAGGGCATCTCCTTCACGGGAAGGATTTGTTTGTTTTTACGCACCTTTTTATCCGTCGTAACGTCCACGGCGGCGATGAAGCGCATGGTGCGCCCCTTTCTGGCGTCGATGGATTCCCGGTGGCGGCTCCATGTGTAGTCCCCCGGCTTTAATCCGGTGATTTTTTCGATTTCGGCCTCGTAGGCCTCGGGTTTCGAGTCGATGGGCCGATGTAAATTGTTGATTCGATAGTTCATGGGCTCAATTATCCTTTGTCTTTTTCAAAAGGTCAAGTTCAGTGTATGGTATTTTCCGAAAAAAATCCGTAACCTATGTAACGAAAAAGCCTTCCCGCAGGAAGGCCTTTCCCATTATTTATTTTTCTTTCCCAGAATATAGTCCACGCCTGCTTGAATCACCGGCATGATCGTCACATTCGGAATGTTTTTATAGAGATTGTCTTCCACCCGTTCGATGTGGCCCATCTTTCCTAAGATGTGGCCGTCGGGACTGATGAGCCCTTCCATATTGAACTCACTGCCGTTGGGATTGTCCACATAGGTGAAGGCCACTTGATTGTTTTCAACCAATGCCTTGGCCTGTTCCTCGGAAAGAACGAGGCGGCCTTCCCCGTGACTAATGGGCACTTCGTATTCGTCGCCGGGATTCAAGTACATGAGCCAGGGCGAATCGTTGGTCATGACTTGGGTGGTGACCATGCGGGCCACGTGGCGGGAATTGTCGTTGAAGGTGAGGGTCGGCGATGTAGCTTCTTGCACCCGGGCTTCGCCGTAGGGCAGGTAGCCGGATTTAATCAAGGCTTGGAAGCCGTTGCAGATGCCGAGCACAAGGCCTTTCTTTTCCTTCACCAAGTGATCCACAGCGGATTTCACGACCTCAGTGCGAAGAATGTTGGCGATGAATTTCGCCGAGCCGTCCGGTTCGTCGCTGAAGCTGAAGCCGCCGGGAATGGCGAAGATGTCCGCTTCTTTAATCTTTTCGGCAAGTTCCGAAATGCTCTTCACCGTTTCTTCCGCCGTTTGATTCTTGAAGATAAAGACTTCCGCATCGGCGCCGGCCTTGGTAAATACATCTTTCGTGTCGTATTCACTGTTGGTCCCCGGGAAGCAGGCGATGAGCACGCGGCAGCTGTCTTTTGCAGAAGCATTTCCCGTGCGGGTACTTGCGATTTGTACCGTAGCCAGGGCTTTCTTTTGATCGTGGACTTCCGGCGGGAAGACTTTGTCGAGCCCCGTGGTGTAAGCTTTCTTAATGGCTTCTTCGTCGAGTGTTGCGCCGTTTACCACGTAGCCGGATTCTGTGAGGCTGCCGACGACTCTCACGCCGTCGAAGGCTTCTTTGTATTCCACGATAATGTCGCCGTAGCGGGCGTTGTAAAGGTCGTCTAATTGGACGTCGAAGCCGAGATCGTTGCCTAGGGCGGAGATAATCATCCCCGGCAAGGTGCCCTTGTGGGTAATGGCGGCGGCGGAAAGAATATTGCCGGAGGCCATTTCTTTTTTCAGCACCTTCGCCGATGCTTTGAAGGCCTCGATGTCGATTCTGCCGTCTTTCGTGCGCACAGCTTCTACGATGCCCAGCTTGTGTCCTGCCGCCGTAAAGGCATTGCCGATGACATCTTTCGCCGCCATGGGGGCAATGGCGAAGGAGATCAAGGTCGGCGGTACGTCTTTGTCGCGGAAGGTTCCGCTCATGGAGTCTTTTCCGCCGATGGGAGGAATTTCAAAATCCATGCAGGCGTCGAAGGCGCCTAAAAGGGCCTTTAAGGGCTTTTGCCAACGGGTTTCGTCTTCGGCGAGTTTTTCGAAATACTCTTGGAAGGTGAAGTACATGTCGCAGATTTCTGCGCCGGTGGCCACGAGTTTTGCCACGGATTCGACGACGGCATAGTAGGCGCCAAGGTATTGATTTTCCGAAAGGAACTCGGGATTGGCGCCGTAACTCATGACGCTGGCCGTTTGGCTCTTCTTGCCTTCTACGGGAATGAGGCCCGCCATGGCTTGGGTGGGGGTGAGCTGCAGCTTGCCGCCTAAGGGCATGAGCACCGTTCCGCGGCCCACGCTGTTGTCAAATTTTTCGATTAAATTCTTTTGGCTTACCACATTTAAATCCGCCATAGGTTTTAAAATGTCTTTCGCCGTGAGGGAATCGTAGCGATTCAAATAGCCGCAGGTGGGATCTTTTTCCACCTTCACCTTTTGGCTGCGGTCTACGCCGGCGGTGTCGATAAAGGCGCGGTCCAAGTCCACGATGCACTTGTCTTCATAGTAGAGGCGCATAGCGGCTTCTTTTGTAACTTCCGCTACCACGGTCATTTCAAGATTTTCTTCCCGGCTCATTTTTTCAAAGAGGGGCAGGTCTTCTTTTTCGATGACCACGGCCATCCGTTCTTGGGATTCGGAAATGGCGATTTCTTTCGGCTTGAGGCCCGCGTATTTTAAGGGCACTTTATCCAATTGCACGCGAATCCCCGGAGCCAATTCGCCGATGGCAACGGAGACGCCGCCGGCGCCGAAGTCGTTGCAGCGCTTAATGCGGGAGGCGATTTCCGGTCGGCGGAACAAGCGCAGGAGCTTCCGCTCTTGGGGGGCGTTGCCCTTTTGCACTTCCGCACCGGCCGTAGCCAAGGAGGCCGCCGTGTGTTTCTTACTGCTTCCCGTGGCGCCGCCGATGCCGTCGCGGCCCGTTCTGCCGCCCATTAAGAGGATCAAATCCCCGGGCTTCGGTTCGCCGCGCCATACATGGCTTTCAGGTGCGGCACCGACCACGGCGCCCACTTCCATGCGCTTGGCCATGTAGCCGTCGTGGTAAAGCTCTTCTACGAGGCCGGCGGGAATGCCGATTTGGTTGCCGTAGGACGCGTAGCCATTGGCGGCTTCCGTGGTGATTTTCTTTTGAGGCAGCTTGCTTTCCCAGGTGTCTTCAATGGGCATGGTGGGATCGCCGCTTCCCGTAAGGCGCATGGCCTGATAAACATAAGCTCTGCCGGAGAGGGGGTCGCGAATGCAGCCGCCCAAGCAGGTGGAGGCGCCGCCGTAAGGTTCGATTTCCGTCGGGTGGTTGTGGGTTTCGTTTTTGAACATGAGAAGGTAGGGAATGGTTTCTTCTTTCCCTGTGCGGAGGTCTTCCGCCACCACGTCCACGCGAATGGAGCAGGCGTTGATTTCTTCCGACTCTTCCATGTTGGTCTTCACGCCTTCGGCCTTTAAGTGTTTCGCCACCAACGTGCCGAGATCCATGAGGCTTACGGGCTTCATGCGGTTTAATGCTTCCCGCGTTTTCATGTAGCGATCGTAGGCGGCGGTGATTTTTTCATCTACGCCTTCGTCGAATTCAATTTCAAGGGCCGTGTTAAAGGTGGTGTGGCGGCAGTGGTCGGACCAATAGGTGTCCAAAATCGCCAGTTCCGTTTCGTTAATGTCCCGGCCCACGTCTTTAAAGTGGTCTTGAATAAAGGCGAAATCTTCGAAACTCATGGCCAAATCCATGGATTCGAAGCGGCGTTTCAATTCCCCTTCGTCCCAGGAAATAAAGCCTTCGATGACGGCGTTGTCCGTATTTTTTTCCGATTCTTTTTTAATGGTGGTGGGCACGCCGAAGAGGTTTCCGATTTTTTGATCCACCGGATTCACCAAGTGTTTCACGATGGCGGCGTAGTCGTCCGCGTCGATGTCGCCGATAAAATCGTAGACCGTGGCGCAGGAAGCTTCCAGGTGGGTGTGACCGAAAATGGCCGTGGCCGTATCCAAGACGCCGGCTTGACGCTGATCGTATTGGCCCGGTTGGTATTCCACCACGAGGCCGTGATCCATGTCCGCTTGCAACTTGAAGGCGTCGGCATCGGCGAAAACCACATCGCTTGGCGCTTCGGAAAGCACTTCTTTTGTCAGGCGACGGACTTCTTCTTCAGTCAACCCTTCCAAATCGTAGCGGGCGTAGATCTTCACGTCGTTCAGGTGAATGCCCAGCTCTTCGTTTAATTGGGCGGCGAGACCCTTGGCCGCGTTGTCGAAACCGGGTTTTCTGCCCACGTAAACGCGGCTGATCATGGGGCCGATGTCTCGGCGAATTTGTTTATGTTCGAATTGAATGGCATTCGCGCCGGCATAAGCTTTGGTGATGGCTTCTTCGAAGGTATCCGCCGTGGCGGTGACGGTGAGCACGCGGCCGCCGTCGGTGACGAGCTTGCCGTCTTTAATTTTCGTGCCGGCGTGGAAGACGGTAACGTCGTTTAAATCTTCGGGAATGGTAATTTCCACGCCCTTTTCTGACGACTCGGGATAACCGCCGCTGGCGAGAGTCAAGGACACGACTTTCTTGTCTTTTTCTTTCACGGACACTTTGTCCAGCTCGCCTTTAGCCGTGGCCATCATAATGTCCAAAAGATCGCCGTCGAGGCGTTCTAAAACCGATTGAGTTTCCGGATCGCCGAAGCGGCAATTGTATTCGAGAATTTCCGGGCCGGCATCGGTAATCATAATGCCCATGAAAATGAGGCCGCGGAAATCCATGCCGTCTTTTTTCAGGCCCTCCATAAAGGGGCGCACCAATTTTTCGTCGATGGCATCCAAGAGGGGCAAGGCTTCCACATTGGGGGCGTAGCTGCCCATGCCGCCGGTATTCGGTCCCCGGCCCCCTTCGTAAATGGACTTGTGGTCCTTGGCCGTGGAAAGGGGCACGATGGTTTTGCCGTCGCAGAAAGCGAGGAGACTCATTTCAAAGCCTTCAAGGAATTCTTCCACGACGACGCGGTCGGTGTGGAAGCGGTCTTTGTCGTAGACGTCGATTAAAAATGCCTCGATCTCCCCTTCCGAATAGGCGATGACCACGCCTTTTCCCGCGGCCAGGCCGTCGGCTTTTAAGACGCAGACGCCTTTTTCAGCGAGAAGTTTCATGGCGCCTTGGCGCACCGCATCCCGATTCGTGGATTCGAAGTAGGCCGCCGTGGGAATGTGGTGGCGAACGCAAAATTCCTTCGTAAAGAGCTTGGAGCCTTCCAGCTGCGCCGCTTCTTTCCGCGGCCCGAAAATCAAAAGGCCCGCCTCCTCAAAAGCATCGGCGATGCCTTCAACCAGGGGCGCTTCAGGGCCGACGACGGTTAAGTCCACGGCCTCATCTTTGGCAAATTTCAACAGGCCTTGAATATCATCGGCGGAAATGGCGATATTTCCGCCCACATCTTCCGTGCCGCCGTTGCCCGGTGCAAAGTAAATTTTTTCTACCGCTTTGTTTTTGGCGATGGCATGGCCGATTGCGTGTTCGCGACCGCCGCCGCCGACAATTAGTACCTTCACAATGCCTCCTTAATGTTTAAAGTGACGGACGCCGGTAAATACCATGGACAGTCCTTTTTCGTTACAAGCTTTGACGGAATCCTCGTCGCGAATGGAGCCGCCCGGTTGAATAATGGCGCTGACGCCCTTTTCTGCCGCCGCCTTGACGCAGTCGTCGAAGGGGAAGAAAGCGTCGCTGGCCAAGACGGAGCCTGTGAAGTCGCGATCGGGATTGTGGTTAAAGATATTTTCAAGGGCCCAGATGCGGCTGGTTTCGCCGCCGCCCACGCCAAGGGTCATGCCGTCTTTAATGAGGACCACGGCGTTGGAGCGCACGTATTTTACCACCTTCATGCCGAAGAGGAGGTCCCGCTTTTCAGCTTCCGTCGGCGCCTTGTCCGTGACCACTTTGTAGTCTTCCGCCGCGTCGAGATCCGTGTCTTGTACCAAGACCTTGCCGCTTGCGAAGCGCATTTCTTTTTTCATGGCACCTGCCGCGTAATCCACTTGAATCACCCGCAGATTCTTCTTTTGCTTAAAGACTTCCAGGGCCTCCTCGGTAAAATCTTTTGCCGCAACCACTTCCAGGAAGATCTTCACCATTTCTTCGGCACAGGCCTTGTCTACCGTGGTATTTAAAGCCACGATGCCGCCGAAAATGGAGAGGCTGTCCGCTTCAAACATTTTCTTGTAGGCATCCACAGCCGATTCGCCTAAGGCCACGCCGCAGGGGGTGGCGTGTTTTAAGCCGACACAGATAATGCCGTCTTTTTCTTCGTCGAATTCCCCGGCCAAATTCACCGCCGTGTTAAAGTCGTTGAGATTATTGTAGGAAAGCTCCTTGCCTTGGAACTGTTTCATGTGGCTGAAATAGCTGTTGACCATGGGATCGGAATAGACGGCGGCCTTTTGATGGGGGTTTTCCCCGTAGCGCAGATCCCCGTCTTTTTTCAGGCCGATGGTCAAGAGATCGTCATCTTCACCCGTCACTTCCTTGAAGTAGCGGGCGATCATGGAATCGTAGTAAGCGGTTTTGCTGAAGGCCTTCATGGCCAGCTTCCGGCGGAAGGCGAGGTCGTCTTTTCCTTCTTTTAATACGGCGAGCACATCATCGTAGTCGGCGGGATCCGTGACGATGAGCACGTCTTTGTGGTTTTTCGCCGCAGAGCGCACCATGGAGGGGCCGCCGATGTCGATGTTTTCGATCATGTCGGCTTCCGATTTCTTTTGTTTGTAGCTTTCTTCGAAGGCGTAAAGATTGACGCAGACCAAGTCGATGTTGCCGATGCCGTGTTCCTTCACCGTATCCATGTGGCTCTTTTCGTCCCGTTTATAGAGAATGCCGCCGTGTACCTTCGGATGCAGGGTCTTTACCCGACCGTCCAGCATTTCGGGAAAGCCTGTGTAGGCGTCAATGGGCGTGACGTCGACGCCGCCTTCGGCGATGGTTTTCAAAGTGCCGCCGGTGGACAACAGGGTGAAGCCCAAATCCACCAGGCCCTTGGCGAAGCTTACAATATTTGTCTTATCCGTGACGGACAACAGTGCGTATTTCATAGGATGCCCTCCTCGCAAAATCGAATGGCAGTTTTAAGTAATTGATGCTCCAAAACGAGCACCGTTTGTTGAATGGCTTCCGGCGACGCTAATTTTTCGATGTCTACAGAAGATTGAAGCAAGATGGCGCCGCCGTCGACGGTTTCGGTGACGTAGTGCACCGTGGCGCCGCTTCGTTTTTCCCCGTGGGCGAACACGGCTTCGTGGACGTGCATGCCATACATGCCCTTGCCGCCGTATTTCGGCAGAAGGGCCGGATGGATGTTAATGATGCGCCCGGCGTAGCGCGTCAACAGCTCCTTGCCGAGGATTTTTAAATAGCCGGCGAGGACGATAAAGTCGATCTCATTCTCTTCCAAGACGGCCATGAGGTCCCCGTCTTCTTCAACGAAGGTGGCCTTTCCCGCCTCCTTCGCCCGCACGAGGCCATAGGCGTCGCGGCGATTGGAAACGACCAGGGCGATGTGTGATTTGAAAAATCCTTCGGCTTCCGCATCTAAGAGGGACTGTAAATTGGTCCCGGAGCCGGAGATCATGACGGCGATTTTCATTTCAGCACGGTCTTGCCTTCGCCCTTGGTGATTTCGCCGATCACCGTGGCTTTTTCGTCGGTCTTTTCATTTAAATAGGCCAGGGCTTTTTCCGCGTCGTCTTTGGACACGATAAGGACCATGCCGATGCCCATATTAAAGGAGCGATAGAGCTCTTCTTCGGCGATGGCGCCGGTGTTTTCGATGAAGGTGAAGAGATCGCCCTTGTCCCAGCTGCCCTTTTCGATGGTGCAGTTTAAGTCGTCGGACAAGATGCGGGGAATATTTTCGATAAATCCGCCGCCGGTAATATTTGAGACGCCCTTCACTTCCACTTCCTCCATCAGGCCCAAAACGGGTTTCACATAGAGGCGGGTGGGGCGAAGAAGCACTTCGCCGACGGTGCCTTCAAGGCCTTCCACCGTACTGTTAATGTCCAGCTTTAAGTGATCGAAGAAGAGCTTCCGCGCCAGGCTGTAGCCGTTGGAATGGAGGCCGCTGGATGCGAGGCCGATGACCACATCCCCCTCCTTCACTTTGCTTCCGTCGATGATTTTATTTTTATCGCAAAGACCCACGGCAAAGCCGGCCAGGTCGTATTCGTCTTCCGAATACATCCCCGGCATTTCCGCCGTTTCGCCGCCGATTAAAGCGCAGCCCGATTGACGGCAGCCTTCGGCCACACCTTCCACGATCTTTTGCATTTTTTCAGCGGAGACGCGGCCCGTGGCCACGTAATCCAAAAAGATAAGGGGCTTCGCGCCTTGGCAGATCAAATCGTTCACGCTCATGGCCACGAGATCGATGCCCACGGTGTCGTGGATGTCCATCATTTGTGCCACCATAAGCTTCGTGCCTACGCCGTCGGTGGCGCCTAAAAGCACCGGGTGTTCCATGTCTTTGGCGGCGGAAAGATCATAGCCGCCACTGAACAAACCGATGTCGCCTAAAACATTCTTGTCGTAGGTGGATGCGACGGCTTTTTTCATGAGTTCGACGGCACGATTGCCTTCGGTAATGTCGACGCCGGCGTCTTTGTACGATAAAGTCATAATGCCTCCTAAATAACCGTAGGGTCTACCGGGTAGTCCCCGTTAAAACAAGCGATGCAGTAATTGTCTACGCTCTTCTTTCCTGCGCGGGCCAGGCCGTCCATGGAGATAAAGGCCAGGGAGTCGGCGCCGATGTTTTCTTCGATTTCCTTAATGCTTTGGTTGGCAGCGATTAAATGCTTCCTGTTCGGCGTGTCGATGCCGTAGTAGCAGGAATATTTTACCGGCGGCGAGGTGATGCGCATATGCACTTCCTTGGCACCGGCCTCCCGCAAGCGGTGGATTAAATTGCGGCTCGTGGTGCCGCGCACAATGGAGTCGTCCAACAAGACGATGGATTTGCCCTTTACCACGTCGCCTAAGGGATTGAGCTTAAGTTTGACCGCCATGTCCCGTTCTTTTTGGGTGGGCTTAATAAAGGTGCGGCCCATGTAGCGGTTCTTTACCAGGCCTTCGCCGTAGGGAATCTTTGCCGCTTGGGCATAGCCAATGGCGGAAGGAATGCCGCTGTCCGGCACGGGCACGACGAGGTCCACATCACAGGGCGCTTCTTCCCACAAAATTTCGCCGCAGCGTCTTCTGAAGGTGTAGGCGTTAATGTCGTCCAGAGTGGCGTCGTTTCTCGCGAAGTAGACGTATTCGAAAATGCAGTTTTTCGGCGTATCTTCCGATTCATAGTGATCGGAATGGATGCCCGTTTCGTCGATGACGAGAATTTCCCCGGCGGCGATGTCTCGGGTCATTTGGCCGCCGATAATTTCAATGGCGGCATTTTCGCTGGCCACGATGACATCGTCTTTGTCTCGGCCTAAAACCAAGGGGCGGAAGCCATTGGGATCCCTAAAGGCCACGACCTTGCCCTTGAGCAGCGCCGTTACCGAATAGGCGCCCTTAATGACGCCCATGGTCTTTTTAATGGCGGCCACAATGTCGCCGTCGTAGTAGCGGGTAATTAAGTACAAAATCACTTCCGTGTCGTTGGTGGTTTGAAACATCATCCCTTCTTCTTCCAGCCGTTCACGAAGCACTTGGTAGTTCACCAAATTGCCGTCGTTGGCGATGGCGATGGTTTCCCCGCCGATAAAACCCATAATGGGTTGAATATTGTAATCGTGGGAACCTTCCGCCGTGGAATAGCGCACATGGCCGATGCCGATGTGTCCCGCCAGATCCCGTAAGCTTTCTTCCGTGTAGGCGTCGATGACCAAGCCCATGGCCCGCTTTCTCAAAATCTCTTCCCCATTGTCGATGGCCATACCCGTAGCTTCCTGTCCCCGGTGTTGCAGCGAATTCATTCCGTAAAAAAGACTGGTTGCTACATTCGATTTGCTATAAATTCCAATTACTCCACACATAGTTTGTGTTTGATCCTTTCTATCTAACGATACCTTCTTCGTTCGTGCAACTTTGTTTTTCTAAAAGGATACTTTTTCATCGGCTTCCCTAATGAAGCCACGCACAAAACCTCCCATAAAATGAAAAAAAGAGATACGGGTGCCGTACCTCTTTACATGCCTACACTGAGGGCGTAGCTTGGCCATTTTTTAACGCAAGAAAAAATAAGCTCGCGAAAAGCCATGTGCTTTAAATGCAATTGAACGAAATCAAATCGGATCAACCCCACGCCCCCCTTTTTCAGAAATATTGTACCATATTTTTTTAGGCGGAACAATCGATCGGGAAAAAAACGGGACGTGTCGGGAAAATCCATCTTGTCAGTTTCGATCAATCGTGAAATAATGAAAACAAAACAAGATTTCGTCAACGAAAAGAGGGATACATGCTTGGAATAATTGATGTAGGCGGCGGCATGCGCGACGTGTTCGGCGCCGGCGTATTGGACTATTGTTTGGATCATTGCATTCAATTCGACTACTGCCTCGGCGTCTCCGCCGGAGCCAGCAATTTAATCGGCTACCTGGCACAGCAGCCGGGTCGCTCCAAAACCTTTTACACAGACTACGCCTTTCGCGACGACTACATGGGCGTGAAGCACTACAAGGAAACAGGGGATTTTATTAATCTGGATTACATCTACGGCACCCTTTCCAATCACGACGGGGAATACCCTCTGGATCTGGATCGGGTAAAGGCCTCTTCCGCGCAATTTGTCACCGTGGCCACCGATGCCTTCACAGGCGAGGCCGCCTATTTTACAAAAGACGATTTGGCCCAAGACCGCTACGGTGCCATCGCCGCCTCGGCCTGCGTGCCGGTGGTCAATCGCCCCTTGGCCTTTCAGGGCGGCCACTACGTCGACGGCGGCGTCTCCGATCCCATCCCCATCGAGAAGGCGCAAGCCGACGGCGTGACGAAGACTGTGGTCATCCTGACGCGGCCGAAGGATTACTTCAGACGCCTGCGGCGGGATCTCTACTTCGTCCTACGCCTTCGAAGAGAATATCCCGCCCTGGCCCGGGCCCTTTCCAAGCGGGCCGAAACCTACAACCGTCAGCTGCGCCGCATATTGGCCGACGACAACACCCTCGTCATCGCCCCCAAATCCACCCTTCACATGAAGACCTTGAAATTGGATCTGGAGAAAATGAACATTCTTTACGACGAGGGCTATAAAAAAGGTGCGCAAATCGAAAAATGGCTTGCCCGCTGAGCCGACGCCGATAAACAATTCCATTTCCGACAAAAAAAGACCCGCGATAGAGTGACCCCATAAAGTTGGACTTAATCGAGCAAGCGAAATGCTTGCTCGATTTTGTTTTACATAATATCCGTTATATGCAGATTGCATCCGTTCACGGTATTGCTTTGGACTCAAGCCTCCAACTTTTATTTGATTCAATCGTTGTTGTAATAGTGGATAAAGTTTTTAATAGCCCGGACGAGTTCTCTCCGGCTCTGGTAGATGTGACCGTCGTAGATTTCTCTTTTCAGTACACTGAAGAAGTTCTCCATGGGTGCGTTGTCGTAGCAGTTGCCTTTTCTCGACATGGCTTGAGTGGTCAGTATGGAAAAATTTAAATTTTTAGGAAGCCTCGTATGTGAGAATATGTTAATCAATAAGCATCTTATTATTTAATATATCATTCTGGAGCAAAGAAAAAACAGCCCTCAAAAGAGCTGTTTAGATTGTTATTTTCTTGTTTTAGTCGCATTACTTATATTAGATGACCTACAAACATTGCTATAGGCAGTAATAAGATTAACATAATATTCAATACTATAAATAATCCGTCCTTTTCCCTTACCCCAAATATTAAACCTATTAGTCCAATAATTGGGCAGATAAACATGGATGTGAGTCCAGTTGGTCTTAGACTTGTATAGCTTTCAAAGATGTCTATTGGCAGTAGGTAGGAAATCGCAAAAATCGTGAGTCCAAGTAGAAATAATTTTTTACTGATATTTTTCTTCATACTATTCTCTTTCTTTGAAATTATATTGTTCGAATTAAATCTGTAGTTGGTCTGTTTAAAATTCTCTTTAAAGAAAAATGATAGATGATTAGATTAATACCATAGACGACTAATGAAAATCCTAAGAAACTTTTATAGTCATAATATTTTATTAAAGTACTCATTCTTAAATTAGAAGCGATTATCGACATTATAAACATAACTCCTAAACTTGTTATAATAGAAATTGTAACCGACTTTTCAAAGTAAAATTTAATTTTAAAAATCGCACCATCTTTTCCATTTTTTACAGATATATCTCCATTGTCTGCCTCAACAATTGATTTTGCCATGACAAGTCCTATGCCAAAGCCCTTAGAGTCAGGACTTTTGTAAAATCTTACTAATATTCTTACTCATAAGTCCCTCCTAGTCAAATCCTCTTATCAAATCAATGGGATCGATCTTTAAAATATTTTGTAAAGTTGTCTTGTAAATTAAAATATTTATACCATAAATCAAAATCCCAAAAGCAAGGAAATATTTATATTCAAAATAAGACAACAAAATTTTCATATCCAATGTTGGAGATATTTTTGCAATTACAAATAAAGCAGCAAAACTTACTATTAAAACTATTGCCAGTGATTTAATTTCTTCTAATATAAAATCTCTTGTATATTTGTTTTTCAGTTCTTCCTCATCTATTCCACAAGACACTAAAGATCCAATTTCTTTTTTCCTTGCCATTAAACTTAAATTAATAGAAGAATATCCATTAGTTATATTTAAAATAAAAATTATGCTTGCAATAAAAATTATCATAAGTCCAAAAGTTTTTACGTCTTTCATGCGATTTGCTTCTACATCTTTGCTTGTAGTTAAATTATAAGTTTCATTGTAGGCAATGGAAGAATCTAATCTCTCTTTAACTTCATTCTTTATATCGTCTAACTTATTTTCATCAACTTTCATTGAGAGTTCGTAGGTGTTTCTTCTCAAGTCATTGTTGTTTTTTAAATAAAATTTATTCCATTCTTCTAAAAGTTTAAAGTATGTGTCAAAGTCAACATATAAATTCACATAAAAAGGTAGTCTTCTTTGCCTAAAGTCCTTTGTGTTATCAATTAACCTATCTACTTTGATTGAATAATTGTAATTTTTCTCTTCTGTTATAGAGTAATTTAAAATATCCATATTTTTAAAATATTTTGTTGTTTCTGATCCATCAATTGGTGCATTTGGATTTACTTGGACCTTATTTAATAGCAAAACTTCTCCCTTTTTACCTCCTATTTTTTCAAAAGTTTGATCATCTAAAGCAGTTATAAATCCATCGAGATAAAAATCTTCGCCATTATCATAATATTTACGCATTTTTCCATCTAAATCAAGAGACCTAAACTCATCTGAATAATTTTGCTCCTTACTAAGAGAAATATATTTTTCAGTTGAAAGAAAGGCTCTGTCATTTTCTGTAGTCTTCATTATATCCTTTAAGACATTTGGAACTTCAGCTTCATTTGAATGAATTGATATATTAATATTCGTATTGTAAGTGTAAGTATTTTTCACCCTATTGTACTTTGCCATAGAGAAAACTATCAAAAAAATTGATACAATTATCATTCCAATTGCAGAAATATATCTCTGAGAGGAAATAGTTTTTAAATTATTTATCTTTAATTCCTTCCAAATATTTTTATTCTTCTTTAGTTTTATATTTTTGTCATTAAAATTGCCCTTTATACCATCAATTATATTTACCTTTGCGATTTTTTTAGCTGGAGCAAGTATTGCTATTAAAATTATAAAAAAGCAAATTAACAAAACTACAAGTGAAAGCCTTGGCGAAAATTCTATATACTTGTACTTTTCCTCTTCCTCTACAATCCTTTGAATACCAAGATTGAGGAGGTTGATTCCTCCATATCCGAAAACATGTCCCATAACTATTGGTAGAAGCGAAATTTTTAATCCATCTTTTAAAAGCAATTTATAAATTTGGTAATCTGTTGAACCAATGGACTTGTACATTGAAATTTCTCTTATCTTTCTTAGACCCCAAACTGTAAAAATATTTTTTACAAAAAATATAAAAATAAGTATTGTAGCAAATATTAAAATAGAGTCTACAATCACCTGTCTATTTTGTTGTAAAAGACTTCCATCAACATTATAGTAATCTTTCATTATTTCGCTAAATTCTAGTTCTACTTTATCTTTATTCAAGGCAGATGCAATTTCTTTTTCTAAATTATCTTTATTACTATAGGCTTTTCTAAAATTATCAAATCTTACAAAGCTATTAGTCTTTGCATCCTTTCCAATGACAGTAGAAGCATAAAAAATCTTCATATTCTCATTGTAAAGATTTCTTGTGATACCACTTATTACATATTCTTTGCTATTTTTTCTTGCAAATTCTTCATCCTTAGTAACACTTGAAACTGGCTTTATAATTTTTCCATCAACTAATCTATTCCCAAATTCTACTTTTACCTTATCGCCAATTTTTAAATTTTCTTTTTCTGCAAGACTTTTAGGTATGGTAATTTCGTTATCTTTTGTAGCAAAACTTCCCTCTTTTAACATATTATCTTCTAACATCTTGGTAAAAGCTTGGTCTGTATAATTTATCACTAAGACATTTTGAGATAGCTTGGCAGAATCATTTTCTACTGCAACTTCTCCCACTTCTTTAATGTTTTTTATTTCTTTTAATTTACTTGAGTCACCAGAAACTGTATCAGGCATAATTTTAGCATCATAAATTGATCTGTTCCTAAAATATTCATAATCAAACTTATTATTTACATATCCAAAGTAAACACTAAATGTAAAGAAAATTGCAGTTATAAAAAGTGAAAGTGAGATTGAGAGATTCTTCTTATTCATTATCCTCATCTCCCACTATTTTCCCATCGACAATTGTTATTACCCTTTCTGCCTCTAGGGCTATAGACTCATCATGGGTGATTACTATAATTGTCTGTTTTAAAGTCCTGTTAAAATATTTTAAAATTTCAATTATTTCTCTCGAATTTTCTCTGTCTAGGTTTCCCGTTGGTTCATCGGCGAGTACAAGAGACGGAGAATAGATAAGACTCCTTGCTATGGCAACCCTTTGTTGCTGGCCTCCTGATAGTTCACTTGGAAAAGAGTTAAGTTTACTTTCTATACCCAATTTTTTAACTATATCTGAAAATTCATCTTGATTTGTTTTTCTTTTATCTAGTTTTAGTGGAAGTTCTATATTATGACGAACTGTTAAATTTGGAATCAAATTATAAAACTGGTAAATTAGTCCAACTTTTCTTCTTCTAAAGTATGCCAATTCTTTTGTAGAATACTTTGAGATGTCGTTACCATCTATATAAATCTTGCCATCATCTGGACTATCCACTCCTCCTATGATATGTAAAAGTGTTGATTTGCCAGACCCACTTGGTCCAACAATGGCCACAAATTCGCCTCTTCCAATTTCAAGGTTGACACCATCTAAAGCAATAACTTTGGAGTTTCCTACTCCATATTCTTTTCTTAAATTTTCTACTTTTAATATTTCCATACTTGCCTCCTTTTTATCAAAGAAAGCTTATTAAAGTAAAGTGATTTTTAGGTGACATTGTAAAATTTTATTTCAAATCTTGCTCCACTTCCAGTATTTGAAACAGAAATTTCCCCGTTGTTTTTTTCGACAATTGTCTTTGCCATAGCAAGTCCTATGCCAAAACCATTTGAGTCAGGCGTTTTATAAAAGCGTTTAAAGATTTTTTTGATATTATCTTTTGCAATTCCTCCGCCATTGTCTTCAATGATTAAGCATGTATAGATGGGGGTTTTGTATGATGAAACCAGGATTTTATCACAAGTCGGTCTATTATCAGCATTTTTTACAATATTAATGAGAGCTTCTGCCAGCCAATAAAAATCTCCATAAATACTATTTTTCTTTAAACTTTCTGCTACTTCTACATTAGTAGATCTCCTTAAATCTAAACTATCTAAAGCATAAGCCACTAATTCATCTAAACGAATTTCTTCTTTTTTCATAAGATCTTTGTTGGCATCAAGGCTTGATAGTTTAAGAAGAATATCTGATAGAGAGTTTAATCTAATAGTTTGTCTTTTTAAAATCTCTATATCTCCATTAGCTGGAAAGTCCATCTCCAAATTTTCTATGGAAAAAAGCATAGATGTAATAGGAGTTTTAACTTGATGGGCGATGTTTTCTAGGTATTCGATTTGCTTTTCGCTATTTTTTCTACTTGTCTCTTTGGCTTCTACTATTTCTATAAAAAGCTTATAAATTTTATCTTCCAAAATTGAAAAATCATCTTGCTTCATAGGAATTTTGTAGTCCTGATTTTTCATATTTTCTACCAGATCTATAAACTCATTTATTCTATTTTTCTTTCTTGATTCTAAAAAATAATAAAGAAGTCCCAGACTTATTATCCAAAATACATATAACATCTCAATTCATCCTATAACCAATTCCTCTGACAGTAGTGATAACTTCCTTATCAAGTTTTTCTCTGATTCTCTTAATAGTAGATGTGAGTGTATTATCATTTACAAACCTATCCCTATCTTCCCAAAACTTTTCTAACAGCTGGTCTCTTGTATAAACTCGGTGAGGATTTTTAGTAAATAAGACTAGGATTTCATACTCAAGTGGAGTTAGTTCTATTTGCTTACCTTTAAAATAAACTTTTGAATCATTTAAATCTATTTTGATATCCTTGTAAGTAATTATTTTGTCTTGACTTAGAGGTATTGTCCTTAAAACTGCATCAATTCTTGCCCTTAATATTGCAAGAGAAAATGGTTTAGTTAAGTAGTCGTCTGCTCCTTGATCTAGGGCAGAAACTATAAAATCTTCGTCATTTTTAACTGTTGTCACAATAACTCTTATGTCCTTATCTTTTAATCTCTCTATCAAATGTTGACCGTCTTTATCTGGTAGATTTATGTCCAATAGTGCCACGTCCATGTCTACATTCATCTTATAGGTCGCCTCGTAAAAAGATGATGCAATCTCTACCTCATAACCATTATTAACTAAATACTTTTCCATTTGTAAGGCAATCTCTTTATTATCCTCTATAATCAAAACACTCTTCATTTTAACCCTCTCATGTATCAACTTTTATATTAAAAACAGACCCTTCACGGTAGAGTAACCCCATAAAGTTGGACTTAATCGAGTAAGCATTTCGCTTGCTCGATTTTGTTTTACATAACATTCGTTCTATGCAGATTGCATCTGTTCACGGTATTGCTTCGGACTCAATCCTCCTAACTTTTCTTTGATTCGATCGTTGTTGTAGTAGTGGATAAAACGTTCGATGGAACGCACGAGTTCTTGTCGGCTCCGGTAGATGTGACCGTCGTAGATTTCTCTTCTCAGTACACTGAAGAAGTTTTCCATGGGTGCGTTGTCGTAGTAGTTGCCTTTTCTCGACATGCTTTGAAAGATGAGATGTTTTTTAACATGGCTTGATAGGCGGTCATTTGGTAACCCCAACCGCGATCGGAGTGGAAGGTGCGGCGGTAGGGGCAGGTGTCGGTGCGCTTGATAGCTTCTTCTAAACCTTGCAGCATGGTGACGCCGTTGGGTTGATCGAAAGGATGTAGCTGATGATTTCAAGATTATACAGGTCCATGACCTGAACCAGTCGTTGAATTTTCTTTTTGCTCACCACCCCTCCCCGGTTCTTCAGCTCCAGATGGATCCTTCGATAGCCATAGTCTTTGTGTTCGCACCGAATAGCCAAGACTTCGTCTCTTAAGGCTTGATCCTTATCTGCTTCGCTCCGCTTTTTCTGCCAGTACATAAATGAGGGCAAGAATCTTTCTTAGTTGGAATTGTTCTCGGAGTTTGGCGACGATCCTCGCCTTTTGTTCATTGCTTCTTCCCTCTCCAAACTCCTTAACTGTTCCCAGAACTTCTTTTGAATGGTGGGTTTCCGGTTTTCCACTTCTAATTTTTTGATGCGGTTTTTCAATGCCTCCCGTGTGGATACATCACGAGGCACTTTCTTTGTTGAAGACTTCGGTGTTTGATTAAGGTCGTCTTTCTTCGTCACAGGTCTCCCTCCGTTGTGTGATCGCAGCCCCTCAATGCCCTTCTCTCGGTACTGTTTTCGCCAGTTCACAATCATGGATGGATTCAGCCGAGTTCAAGGGCAAGTTGGCTATAGCTGCATTCGCTCGTTTCGTAACGTGTGATGGCTTCTAACTTAAACTCTACACTGTACTCACGATTATTTCTAGAGCGTATTAACCCTTCATCGCCAAAATGTCTGTAATTATTCACCCATAGTCTAAGAACAGATTTTCAATTTGGTATTTCATTGCCAAGTCACGGTAACTTGATTTCCCGGACAAGTATTCCTCGACAATTTCCTTCTTCAATTCATAACTGTATTTTGCCATTAAAAGACCCCCAAAGGTTGGATTTCTTGGTCCAACTTTTGGGGGTCAGTGCACGAAGGGCCTTTTTTTATTCCGGTTCCACCGGCGCATTTAATGTTTCGTTTTCGAAAAAGTTCGTGCCGTCATCCCCATTGCCTTGGAAGGCGCCGAAGGTGGAAATGTAGTTTTCCCCGTCGATGGTGTAATGGGCTTCCACCTGCAGGTATTCCAGAAAGTCTTTTTCGTATTGGCGGCCGTAGCGCTTGGTGGTGTAGCTGTAGCCCAAGTCCCCTTCGTCCTTTACCTCATCGGTGATAATCCGCGTCTTTTGAGGATCGTCATCGTCCGATGCGTGGGCGATGATTTTAATGCTTATCTTTTCCGGCTTCACGGGCTTTTCATTTTTCTCGAATTGGAAAAAGATCCGGGGCTTTTTATTTAATTTGATACAGGGGATGTCCCCTTCGATCTTTCCGCCGATGGTATCCTGCACCTTCGCCAATTGATTTTTCGTCAAAGCAAGATAGTCTTTTTCTTTAAAGGTGCGGACAATGGGCTTGCGCTCGTCCCATGCCACGACAGCATCCATGCGCACGCCGCCCACCGTTTCGTTGCGCCGAAAGTCCGGCGTCGGCGAGAAGGCATAAGACAAAAAGGCCGCAAAAGCCACCCCCGCCACAAAGAGAATACCCAAGGCGATCAAAACTTTCTTTCTCATGGCCCACCTCCTTTCCCTTTATATACCCTTCTTTCCCGCAATAAAAAACCGGCCCGAGGCCGGCGTTTTACAGATTGATTAAGTGGATGGCCACTTCGAAGTAAATTAAGAGAGCGAAGGTGTCCACCAAGGTGGTGATGATGGGCCCTGCCATAACCGTCGGGTCCACGTGGACTTTGTCGGCAATCAAGGGCAGGATGCCGCCGATGATTTTCGACAAGGTCACCGTCAAAAGCAGAGTCGCCGATACGGTAAGGCTGATGGATAGATCGTGGTCGCCTAAAATGGTCATGCGGACAAAGTTTACCGCCACCAAAATAGAGCCGGTAATGAGGCCCACCTTCAGCTCTTTGCTCATGACGGAGAAAATATTTCTGAAGTGGACTTTCCCCGTGTACAGGGCGCGGATCACCGTGGTGGAGGACTGGGTGCCGGCATTTCCGCCGGAGTCCATGAGCATGGGAATGTAGGCGGCAAGGGCCACGCTGGATGCCAGCAAAGACTCGTAGCGCTGAATAATAAAGCCCGTCATGGTGGCCGTAATGAGGCAGATAATGAGCCAAGTGGTGCGGTCTTTGGCGATGGCAAAGCTTGAGCGCTCCAAATAATCTTCGTCGGAGGTGTCCTGTACCCCGTGGATGTTGGACAAGTCCTCTTCGTACTCTTCGTGCATAATGTCGATGGCATCTTCCAAGGGAACCGTACCGATGAGGCGCCCCTCGGAGTCCGTGACGGGGATTTCCGACAAGTCGTAGCGGTAGGCGAGCTTCGCGACGATTTCCTGGTCATCCGTGGCCAGGACGGTGCGGGGCAGAGGCCTGAGTATGTCCTCCACGGGCTGATCCATATTGCGGAGCACATCGGCTAAAAAGACGTAGCCCAAAAGCACCAGGGAATCGTCGGTGATCCAGATTTGCTCCAGCTTGTCCCCATCCAAGGTGGATGTCATGACCCGCTGATAAATGTGTTCCATGCCGGAAGAGGCCTTGGCAGAGACAAACTCCACGGTCATAATGGCGCCGACGCTGTCTTCCGGATAGCCTAACAATTTATTGACGATGACCCGACGGTCGCCGGTGACGAATTCGTCCATAAGCCGGCGCACCATGTTGGCGGGCAGCTCCTGCAAGGTATCCACCAACTCGTCTTCGTCCAGCTCCTGAATCAGGGTGCGAATGGCATCGTCGGTGTAGCTGTCGATTAATTGACGCTTCGTCTCCCCGTCTAATTCCGCAAAGGTGTCCGCCGCCTTGTCCTTGTCCAAAAGCTTCAGCCACAAAGCCACGGACACGGGATCCATGTCCTGCAAGCGATCCGCCAAATCCACCGGGTCCATTTGATTGATTTCTAATTTTAAGGATTTAATTGCATCCACGTCGTAATTACGTGTCATCTCATCCCCCTTTTCTCAAGAAAAAAAGATCGAGCGCGCCCAATCCCTTTGTTTCCTATGAATAGTCCGATTATATCATAGGCGATGAAAAGAAGATAGTTTTCGCATATTTGCACAAAAAAGACAGACCGGTTTTCCGATCTGTCTTTTGATTTTAGTGGCCGAATTGATAGATGACTTTTGCCAGTTGAGCGCGGGTGAAGTTTCCTTTCGGAGCGAAGGTTTTGTCTTCGTTTCCTTGTAGGATTTCGTAGCGGCTCATGTGCATGACCGCTTCTTGTGCCCATGAGGGAATGGTGTCGAAGTCGGTGTATTGCGGCACTTGTTTTGTTTCTTTCAATTGGATATTTAAAGTGTTGGTGTATCGATAGAGGATAGTCGCCATTTCGGCGCGATCCAGTGTTTTGTTCGGTGCAAAGCGATTGTCGCCTACGCCCAGGACGATTTTGTTTTCTGCCGCCCATGCGATGTAGGGAGCGGTGAAATCACCTGCATCCACGTCTTTAAATGGCGCGGATTGGTATTTGCTTGTGTCCACATTGGCGTAGCGTGCCAGGACGGTGACAAATTGTGCCCGTGTAACGGGGAGATCGGGCTTGAAGACGATGTCGCCTGCAATGTTGCTGAAGTAGCCTTTTGCCAAGGCGTCTCGTATAACGGCTTCCGCCCAGTGGCCGGTGAAATCGTCTTTAATTTGCGATGCTTGGTTTCCATTGGCAGAATCTTGGGAAGCAGATCCGCGGTTCGGTGTAGAGGGGAACCAATTATGACTCGATCCGCCACGGCCGGGCTTGGTGCCGGGGTTGGGCTTGGTGCCGGGATCAGGCTTCGTTCCGGGATCGGGGTTCGTTCCGGGATCAGGCTTCGTTCCGGGATCGGGGTTCGTTCCGGGATCGGGCTTCGTTCCGGGATCGGGGTTGCTTTCCGTGTCTTTCCATTGCGCCGTAATGGTCATGCTGTCGTTGATGGTGACTTGTACACCGGGTTGCATAAGTGTGCCCGATACGAGCCAGCCGGCAAATTCCTTTCCTGCCGGTGCTTTCAAGCCGTTTTCCGGCAAGGTAATGGTAGAGCCTTTTTCCACTTCCATGGATTGTGCCATACCTTGTCCGCCCGCTTTTTCGAAGTTTACAGTTATTTTTTCTATACGTTTGGCGTATTTAAATACAGCGGTAATGTCGAGACTGTTTGTTGCGTCAAGGACTTCGCCCGGTTGACGTAAACCTTTAAGGTCTTCCTTTTCCGCCGAGGGTGCACTGCCCTGTGTTCTCGATACGCCATCCATAAAGGCGTTGGCTTCTTCCACGCGCCAGCCTGCAAAGACTTTGCCTTTCGGCGCCGTCAATTTGCATTCCGGCAAGGCGAAATCTTCCCCTTGGGCGACTTTAATGGACTCCATGGTGCCTTTGCCTTCGCCGGCATGGAATTGAATGGTGACCATCGTATTATCCTTTTTGACCAGTTCGTCTTTGTCAGGATCGAAGCTCATAATTTTCACCGTCGTATTCCGTGCGTAGTCTTTTGCCACGACTTTGATCACATAAGGAGCGTCGCCGTATTCTTCTAAGTTCGTGTCGGCGATGTAAGCTTTGTCGTTAATGAAGATCTTTCTTTCTTGGATTTCACCCGGAGCTCCATTGGTACGTTTGTCCGTTACGTCGACATGCAGTTTCTTATCCTTACCATAGGGAATGGCTTGACCCTTCCCTTGATCTTTCGAAATGGTGACCTCGGGTTTTACATCATCTAAATAGATATGGTATTGGGTGGTGAGGGCACGTTGAATGATGTTGCCATCCTTATCTTTAATGTCGCCGGGCATGCCGTTTCCGGAGTAATCTTTTGCCGCCCAATCCAGGCGATCGCCATCTTCAAAGGGGATCTTCACTTCAAAGGGTCGGCTGTTGTCGCTCTTTAGGTCGCCGTAAATCAGGTATTCGTCGACGATGCTTTCGTTAATGCGCAGGTGCCAGTTAAAGCCGCCTTTATCGCCGACGACGCCTTTCATCACCAAGGGGCTCTTGCGAACGTAAAGTTTGCTGTCGGCAGTGGGGTTGAAGAAGTTTTTATCCATATCCAATTGCACGGCATCTTTATCGAAGTAAACGCATTTGCCTTTTTCGGAAATGAGATTGTCTTCTTTCAATTCCACTTTGCCGTTCACTTTTATCGCGTTGCCATCTCCATCTAAGGCAATTTTGTAAACCTTGTAGTTTATTTGGTTAAAGCCTTGGAGAATATTGAAGCGGACATTTTCGTCTTTTCCAAAGTCCTCGCCCTGTTCGCAACGGGATGCGTCGCAGAAATATACGTCGGAGCTTAAGGGCTTTAAGCCGTTTTTACCCGGGTTGAAGGATGTGATCTTTACGGCGTAGCCTTTGTAGATCTTCAGTTCTTCCCGCATTTTAAAGACGGTGTTGCCGTTAACGTCTTTATCGGCGAAGACTTTGCTGTTTAAATCGCCGTTACTAAGTTCTTCAATACCGCCGACCTTGGATTCGACGGGGTGGAATGCTTTTTCGTCTTTTTTCTTCGTTTCGGGCATTCTGAAGAATATGGGTTTGCTGTCGCCCTGTTGATCGACGACGAAGAGTTTAATATCCCGTTCGTAGTTGGTTCCCTTATCGTTATTGACATCGTCTTTGTTGCCGTAGAAATCGAAGGAAAGGGTATTGTTTTTGTCGTCGTAATTGAAGGTCATGACTTCGGCTCGTTTGCCGGTTTTTATCATGGACGCCGATTGGTAATAAAGCTTGGCTTTTTTCGATACATTTTTCAGCGTACCGGATACGCGGAAGCCGCCGTCTTCATCGGGGGTGATTTTGCCGACATAGCCTTTCTTGTTCAGACCCTCCATGGATTCCTCGGTGTATTCCATAGGATCTCCATTTTCATAGAAGAGGGGGTTGCCGTCGGCGTCCAGTTTGTTGTTGTAGTCGCCGTAGTCGGTGTAGTCAATTTCTTCGCCGGAAACAAAGTCGAGCTTTTTATAGGTCTTGGGTTTCGGCATCTTCCGTAAATCGGCTTTTTCTAATTTTCCTATAGTGGAATGTGCTTTGTCCAAGACGATGTCCGGCGTGCCTTCGACCTTTTTGTCGTCTTCTTGTTTTTCTTCTTCCGGTTTGTCTTCAAGGGGGGCGGCGGTCTTCAACTTGCTGCCGTCGATGGCGTACTTGTCATCTGCCTTGTAGTCCTCTTCATCTTTGTTTGCCGTTGCGTTTACTTTGTATTTTAGCTTACCGTCGGTAAGTTTTTGATCGAATTTCACGCGGAAGGTATCGGAGAAGTTGGTGGCGCCGTCGAGGGCAGCCAGTTCCAAGGTTTTGCCTTGCAGATCGCTGTTGGCGCCTTTAATGACGTAATGGGTTTCGCCGGTAGTGGCGTCGTAGCCTTTGTTGAGAACTTTTAGGTTCGGCTCTTTAATTAAGTCGCCGTCTTCATCCACAAAGGATGCGCCTAAGAACCAAAGTTTGTTGGAAACTTCTTTAAAAGCTTCGGGATGTTGTTTTTGATCGTAGTTAAACCACGTCTTCGATTTGTCCTGGTTTTGGTGATAGGTATCCTTCGCCACAACCTTAATTTCATCGGGATTGGAGCAATCCACAGAAAGAATCGTCGGCGCCGTATTGTCGACCTTCACGGGAATATAGGACACTTGATAGGGGTAATCCGGCGTGAGGCGGTATTGGAATTTGTAGAAGTATTGGCCTTCGGCAAGGGGGGTTAGGCCGGGTTCAATGTATTCTCCATTTAACTGCATCTCTTTCGGTGAATACACTTTGCCGTCCCATTGCATTTCGGGGAATACTTTCATTTTGGACTTTTTCAAGCCCTTTGCCGTGTTGCTCTTACAGTTTAAAATGCCTTTAATAAATTGTTGTACGGAAAGGACTTTAAGGTTCCGTTGACCCGCTTCTTCCTGTTGGTTGACGATGGCCACTTTCGCATCGTAGGCGGAGCGTAAAATAAGGGGCGTAGGCGTTACCATTTTATCGGTGGTGTAGCCGGCGATGATTTTACTGTCGCCTGTGGTTTGTTGCGTAAAGTCCATGCTGTTATTCAAGGAGAAGAAATCAGGATCTTGTTCAAAGTTCGGGTTGCCGTCTTCGGTGTTTTGAATCACACCCGCCGGGTTAAAGAGGTCGATTCCGTGTTCGCCGCCGCGACCGCGGTTCATGGTGCCGGGGCGTTTTAAGTTACCTTCGTCGTCGTAGCCGACGATGCCTTTGGATTTGGATCCTTCTTCCCACGCCCATTTGTCGATAATAGTTTCTTTGTTCCAGTCTCCTGCAAAGCCCATGACCGGCATGGATAGGGAAGGTTGTGCGTTTTCGTTTTTGCTGTCAGCGGCTTCTTTGGATTCAAAGCTCAAGAAGCTTTCCACAAATTGATTGTTCGCTTTGCCCGTTTCCATTTTCGCCGCCAAATTATAACTGCTGTGGGCGGGAACGGTAATGGTTTCGGAGCCGAGGCTTAGGCGGGCGCCCTCTACTTTTTTCGGGTGAATTTCAGCGACGATTTTTTGTCCATCTTGGCTCTTTTCGTCTTTGTATTCTTCGTCCAGTTTTTTCACCGGCGTTTCCCCGTCGGTGGTGACCGGGCTTGCGGACACGTTAAATGTCAAGTCGCGATCGGAGATGTTTCGAAGGGTAATGGTGAAATCTTTCGATCCGTTAATTTCCCGCAAGGAGGCGGAACCGTAATCGTTGGATTGGCCGTCGCCGCCTTTGGCTTTTACGGACACGATGACATTGTTCTTCAACGCTTTTTCCACGTCGATAATGCCTGCCCCTTGTTGACGAGGTGATGCAAACAGCGTTTGATTTTGTTCATCTTTCGTCGTCGGGTCTTTCATGGGCCGCGCGGTATTTTGTAGCATGATCTTCGTCAAGGATACGAGGTCGATGCCCGATCCTTTAATGAGGGGATCTTTTTCGATTTGTTTTAAGCGGGGCCGAATCAATACGGTAGATGCGGAGACCACGGGGGTCGCCATGGAGGTGCCGCTCATGTATTGATAGGTGCTTACGCCGTTAATGACATTCAGCGTGGAGTAAATGTTTTTACCGGGAGCGGATACGTCGGGTTTTAAGAGAAGGTCGGTACGGGGACCCCAGGATGTGGAACCTGCCGGCACTTCTTCGTCGCCCCATTTGATTTTGTCGTTTAAAAATTCGACGGGGAGGCGCTTTTCCTGTCCGACGGCGGGTTTGTGGGCATCGAATGACTTCATGTCGATGCGGTAATCGCCTTTTTTGTTTTGCTTTTCATCGGCAGTCGTTTGTTTGCCGGTGATCATGTCCCAAAGGTCGCGTCCGTCGTAGCCGGATACGGAGAAGACTTGTACTTGTGTACGTTCGTCTTGTTCGTAACCCATGGCAGGCACATTTTCCCAGTCGTCGCGGTTGTAATAGTTTACGGTGTTGACGACGATTACGCCGACGGCGCCTTTGTTTTTAACTTTTTGGAAGGCGTATTTCATGTCGGTTGAGAAAATTCGATCCATGACGACGATTTTTCCCTTGACGTCTTTTCCGGCAATGTCTGCGTCTTGGCATTTACCTAAGTAAATAAAGTCGTAATCTTTTTGGTTGAAGTGTTTTTTGTCGAAGAAGGCGCCGATTTGAGAGTAGCGCATATCTTTTCCGCCGATCTTCACGCCGTTAAATTCCACGACTGTATTTCTCGACGATGCGACGGCGATGGCATCTTCGTGTGCCGCCGTACGGGTGACGTTCCCCGTGTCAGTCATTTTAAGGGCATTGTTGCTGTAGCGATCCCAGGACGAATCCGATGCGGATGTGGCGTAGTTCCCCGTGGCGACGCAAACCGGAATGTCGGCTTTACGCAGGCCGCGAATGGCTTGCCAGTATTTTTCGCCCACAAGGCCTGTGCCCGTAAAGCCCGATGAAATGGAAATAACGTCGGCGCCATGTTGGATACAGTCTTCAAAGGCGTGGAACATGGTTTCGTCGCCGGCAAAGCCGTCGCTGGCGTCGGAGTACATTTTGTATGCCATTAATTGGGCGTTGGGGGCAATGCCGCGGATCCCGTTTTTAGCCTGAAGATCCTGTTTCGTGGCGTTGGCTGCTAAAATCCCGGAAATGTGCATGCCGTGGGGGTCGTGATAATCGCTTCCGTCGTCATACATTTCCTTCGTAATCGTGCCGCCGCTTAAATAGTTGAAGCTGCGGGGCACTTTCGGCGACAAGTAAAAGGGCTTGTCCTCAGGTTTTAAATTCTTTTCCTGTATTTTAGCGGCAGACAAGGCGTCGTCATCTAAACGCATGTCCTTGTGCTTATAATCCATCCCCGTGTCGATGTTGGCGATGAGCATGCCGCGGCCGTCGTAATGTTTCCCGATTTCGGAATTGGTCGCATTAATGGCCTTTAAGTAATCGGTGGCTTTATCCACTTTGACGACTTTGCGCGCGTTTTCCATTAAAGGCTCGAGGGTTCCACAACGCTCGACGCTCTTGACCCCCTGCAAGGTTCGGATAACTTCCGCCTGTTCGGGATAGGTCTCCACGGAAACCGCATTAAAAAGGATGTGGTAATCGTAAAGGATTTTCACATCTTTCATCTTTTTTAATTTTTCCTTCACCGGAGCACGCATCGCTTCCTGTGAAAATTCTACGATGTAGGAAAATTTCTCGTTCTTCACTGCCACATTTTTCTGTGACGCTTCAAAATTTTTTACAATGGCACTGGCTTGCGGTGCTTTCTTATGTACCGTCGCCTCTTTAGTGCCGTCAACAGCTGCTGCCAGGGCGCTTTCTGCCGATGAAAAAATCATCGTCGCCGCTAACAGCAAGCTAATCGTCTTCTTCTGCATCCAAAACCTCCTATGGTGGACCGCTAAACTATTCTTGGGAACGATAACCATTATCGTCCAGTTAGGATTATAAGCTTCTAACTATTCCACGTCAAGGGGCTTTTTACTTTATTGAAAATAAAACAAGTCTTTCATTGGATGCGAATCATTATGATCGATTTTTTCGCGCGAACGGTATAGTTGATAATATTAATCGAAATTAATTTGTTCCTTTCTCGAAAATTCTTCGATTACTATATCTTCTCTTAGAATAAAAAATGCCTCCTTATAAAGAAGGCATGCAAAAATTGCACGTCAAGCACGATTGGTCGATGGCGAGGATTTCTCCAATACATCGATGGACTTAATTTCATCCGGAAAAAATAGAATAAGATGATTTCCCACACTCACATCGATGCTTTCTTCTCCCTCTGGATTATTATTGGAATCCGTATAGCCCTCCACAAAGCCGATCCACTCGCCATCATCAACGTCCACCAGCCTAATGGTTTTACCCCAATAGTTTATTAAATACGCCATCATTCACCTCATGCTTTTGCTCTATTAGGTTGATGTAGACTCTCTACTCGTCGTCACACATCCGAATTGCTTTTCTTAATGTGTCGTTTATTATTTCATCAATTCTTGAAGAAGCATCATATTCAACACCGATGTCCATAAATGATTCGTTCAGAAACTCCAAGATCGGTTTGTTCTCTCTATTTTTTTCCAGTCGTTCATAATCGTCTGCAAATTCGATTGCAAAGTATTCATTGATATTGTATGGCGATTTTGATATAAGGGATAACAAAATCTCTCGCAACGTTTTTTCCAATGTTCACTCTCCCTTTTTTCGCTATACATCACAAGCCAAGTTTCGGGCTCTGCCACACTTCTACCTCCGAAGCACAGCCCTTTTTTCTTCTATCCTCTACTGGAAAGATAAAAGCATCTTGTCCATAATGGAATGGATGATTTTTCTTCGTCACATGCAAAAAATCGGGATCGAAGTCGGGAAATGGGGATCAACGCCCAACAAAGAGATGGCGTCGGACAGTGAAGGAAAATGAAAAAACGGCTGATTTACGCCTTTAAACGTAATCAGCCGTTATCACAATTGGTCGAGATGACAGGATTTGAACCTGCGACCCCATGTCCCCCAGACATGTACGCTACCAAACTGCGCCACATCTCGATGCAATAATGGTATTATAACAACTTTGCCTCGCCTTTGCAAGTACATGATCCTATTTTTATTTTTCACATATTCACGCGGCTAAAGAATAGTCTTTTTATCCACGATGTTGTACAATAGTCGTGATACATCTGATAGGAAAAAGAGGAGGGTACTATGAGTGAGAGAGTAGACGGAAAGGCCATTTTGGAATTGTTGGCCAAAAATGAACTGGAGGTGGCGAAAGTCTATCGCTACCTTGCCGAAGAGGCAAATTTCGGCGATCTGTTTTTTGAATTGATGGCAAAAGAGGAAGATCGCCACCACGATGTGTATTTGAATTTGGCGAAGCAGGCCGAAGCCGACGGCGGCTGGGTCGTAGAAAAAGACGACTACGACTACTTCCGCCTTCGCTTCGAGCGAAGTCTTTTGTCGAAACCGGAAGAGCTCGTGGAAAAGGCGAAGAAAATCCGCGACAAGATGGATGTTTTTGAATTGGTCGAGCGCATCGAGCGGGAAACCGTGGAAATCGTGCGGGAACTCCAAGACATCGTGCCTCGCTTTGCGCCGAAGGAATTAAAACTCATCGAACAACAGGAAAAGGCCCACTTGAAAAAAGTGACCCAGCGAATTCGCGACAATATGCTTAATGTAAGAGGCATGTAATCGCAAGAAAAGAGCGTCCCGAGGGACGCTT
>NZ_JBBKBU010000027.1:0-33571 GCF_037892835.1 Peptoniphilus sp. HCN-40583 | reverse complement strand
GCTGGAAAACGCCCTATGAAGTTTACCATTCAGTAGAGTTGCACTTGACTTGACAATTCAAGCGCAAAAAAAAGCACCTGCCTCTGCAGATGCTTCACTCTTCGCCGACGGCTTTTGCATTGTAGCCCATGTAGTTGATCAAAAACAAAATCCCCGCCAGGGCCAGTGCCGTCCCGAGGCCCGTGTAGAAAAAGGCGATAAAGCCGTCGGGCATGAGATTCAGTACGCGAATGGTGATGCCGAAAGTCATCATACATGCCATAATCAGGAAGGATTTTTTATCGAAGAAATTCCACGGCCGCTTGTACTCCTCTTCGTAGCCGTGAATGCGGAACACGTGCTTTTCCACCAACGGATGAAAGACTTTCGTCCAAAACAAGATAAATATGACGGCAGACAGGCCCAGATTTAAATGGCTGAAGGCGTGGGCGTACGCTTGAAGGCCGATTTTTAAAACATTGCCCCCGGCCAAGGACCAAATCACGCCAGCCAGTAATAATAAGGTTCTCTTTTTTACCACGATGTCATCTCCTCATGTTGCGCCGATGGCGCGGCCTCTGTTTCTGAATTAGTTTCTAACTAAGTGACACGTTGTCACTTTCATTATACCCTTTTTTGAAAGAAAATCGTGGCTTTTTAAAATTTTTTTATACAAAAACGCCTCCTGAAGCAGGAGGCGCTTGTTTCATTCCGCAGAGCAAATGCCCACGGGATTTTTTTCTGTTACATGGCGTTAAAAAGATCCACCATTTCCAACACGCTCATGGCGGTGTCGTAGCCCTTGTTGCCGCTCTTGGTGCCGGCCCGTTCGATGGCTTGTTCGATGTTTTCCGTGGTGACGATGCCGAAGCCCACGGGAAGGCCGGTGTCCAAGGTGATCTTTGCAATGCCCTTGGAGACTTCGTTGCAGACGTAGTCGTAATGGGTGGTGGCGCCGCGAATCACGGCACCGAGGCAAATGACGCCGTCGTAGTTGCCGGACTCGGCAAGCTTTTGCGCCGCCAAGGGGATTTCAAATGCCCCCGGCACCTTGACGAGGGTAATGTCCTCGTCTTTTACTTCGTGGCGTAGCAAGCAGTCCAGGGCGCCGTCCACCAATTTCGAGGTGATAAAGTCGTTAAAACGGCTGACGACGATGGCGAATTTACGATCCTTACCCGTCAGCATGCCTTCAATAATGTTCATTGTTTTGCCTCCTTGTGTCCATGTTCATGGCAATTGCAACCGAATTCATGCAAGTAGTGGTTCAGCTTTTTGGCTTTGGTTTCCAAATAGAAGTGGTCGTTTTCGTGGGATTTTATTTCAATGGGTACGCGTTCCACAATTTCCATGCCATATTGTTCCAGGTGGTACACCTTGTCGGGATTGTTGGTTAAAAGACGCATCTTCGTCACGCCGAGATCTTTTAAAATTTGCGCGCCGATGTAATATTCCCGGGCATCTTCAGGAAAGCCCAATGCCACATTGGCTTCCACCGTGTCCATGCCCTCATCTTGCAGGGCATAGGCCTTGAGTTTATTCAAAAGACCGATGCCTCTTCCCTCTTGACGCATGTAAAGCACGATGCCGTTGCCTTCTTCTTCCACCTGCATCATGGCCCGTTGCAGTTGATCGCCGCAATCGCAGCGCATGGAACCGAAGGCGTCGCCGGTTAAGCATTCCGAGTGAACCCGCGTTAAGATGGCGTCTTCTTTTTCAATGTCACCTTTTACCAGGGCCACGTGGTGTTCGCCGTTTAAGGTGTTTTTGTAGCCCACGGCTTTAAAATGACCGTACTTCGTTGGCATGTCCGCTTCGGCTACCCGTTCGATGAGGCGGTCGTGGGTCTTTCTGTATTCTTTTAATTGCTCAATATTAATAAGGGGGACATTTAATTCCTTTGCCAGTTCGCAGATGCGGTCCCGCTGCATCATTTCTCCGTTATCTTCCATGATTTCACAGCAAAGACCCACCTCCGTTAAACCGGCGAGGCGCAATAAATCCACGGTGCCTTCCGTGTGACCTTCACGCTCCAATACCCCGCCGGGCTTGGCGATAAGAGGAAACATATGGCCCGGGCGGCGGAAGTCTTCGGCTTTCGAATTGGGATCGGCGGCCATGCGGGCGGTTATAGCCCTCTCCACGGCACTGATCCCCGTGGTGGTGTCCACGTGGTCGATGGTGACGGTAAAAGCCGTTTCGTGATTGTCCCTGTTTTTGGAGACCATGGGCTTTAAGCGCAGGCGATCCGCTTCTTTTTGGCTCATGGGCATACAGATCAGGCCTTTGGCGTAGGTAGCCATGGCATTTAATTGCTCCGTGGTGCAGGTTTCGGCGGCGACGATCATGTCCCCTTCATTTTCACGGTCTTCCGCATCCACGGTAATGATCATCTTGCCGGCTTTCAGCGCGTCGATTGCTTCTTCAATTGTGTTCCACATAATTTCCTCCTAAAATCCATGCTTTCTTAAAAAATTCATATCCAGCGGGGAAGCTTCTTCCGCCACTTCATGTTGTCTCAATAAATACTTGCCCACGATGTCGAATTCCACGGTAATGGGATCGCCGGGCTTCAGCTCGCCTAAATTGGTGGCGCGCAGGGTTTCCGGAATCAGGGAAACGGAAAAATCATGTCGCCCGGCCCGCGCCAGCGTTAGGCTCACGCCGTTTAGCGTGACCGAACCCTGAGCCACAAAATAAGGCGCCCAAATAGGCTCCACGGCGATGTGAAGGAGATAGCCCCCTTCCTTAGGCTCAATGCCCTGAACCTTTCCCACCGTGTCCACATGGCCCTGAACGATGTGTCCGCCCATGCGACTCGTGGGGAGCAGGGCCCGCTCCAAATTCACGGCACTGCCCGGCGTCAGTCGATCCAGTGCGGATTTTTTCGCCGTCACCGTCATCATATCCGCCGTAAAGGTGTTCTCCGCCATGGAAGTCACCGTGAGGCAGACGCCGTTGGTGGCGATGGAATCGCCGATTTTCGTGCCTTCAAGGACCCTTTCGGCCTTGACCCGCAGGACGATTTTTTCGCCCCGCTTCTCCAGAGCGGCCACGGTGCCCACTTCTTCTACGATTCCCGTAAACATCCTCTGACCCCTCCTACAAACAGGTCCGGCCCCAGCATTTTCACCTCATCAAAGACGAAATCTCGCCGTTCAGTAAGGGAAGCGATGGCCCGGCCCGCCACAACCTCTTTTCCGCCGCCGAACAAAGTAGGCGCCAGATAGAGGGCAAATTCATCCACTAAATCCTCGTCGATGAGGCTGCCGTGGAGGCGTCCGCCCCCTTCCACGAGAATACGACCCATGTCCTTGGCGTACAAGTCTTTTAAAATGGCGGGAAGATCCAGCTTGCCCTTCTTCTCCTTCACCACTTCCACGACGACGCCACGATCTTTCAGGGCCTTTATCTTCGCCTCCTCCATGTGTACCGTATAGACAATGGTGGGCTGGGTGCCGTCGTAAACGTGATAATCCAAATCCACGGCGCCGCGGCGGTCCAAAATGATCCGCGTGGGATCGCCGCCTACGCCGCTTCGATTGGAGAGGCGGGGATTGTCTTTGATCACCGTGTTGGTGCCCACGAGAATCCCATCTACCACGCCGCGCAGCTTGTGGCCGTCGTCTCTCGCCAACTCGGAGGTGATCCATTGGCTTTCCCCCGTGTCCGTGGCGATTTTCCCGTCTACTGTGGCAGCAAATTTACAAATTACATAAGGCGTTTGGGTCATGATGCTGGTGAAAAAAGCGCGGTTCAGCCTTTGGCAGGCCGCTTCCAAGACGCCGACATCCACCTGAATCCCCGCTGCCTTTAAGGCGCCCACGCCGCGGCCCGCCACCTTGGGATTGGGATCCAAAGTGCCGACCACCACCCGTGCGATGCCGGCCTTTTCAATGGCCACGACACAGGGCGGCGTCTTGCCGTAGTGGGAACAGGGCTCCAGAGTCACATACATGGTGCCGCCCTTCGGCGACTCCTCCACCTGCTTCAGACAATCCACCTCGGCGTGATCCAAGCCGAAGCCGTGGTGGTAGCCCTCGGCGATAATGCGCCCGTCTTTTACCAAGACCGCGCCGACCATGGGATTGGTCTTCGTTTTGCCCAATCCCTTTTTCGCAAGAGCCAATGCCCGATTCATATACTGCTCATCCATAAAGCCTCCTGCATAAAAAAAACCGAAGCACAATGCTTCGGAGTGACAACCAAATGAAAGACAACAAAAGTTGCCTTCGCTTCTTCTTTCATCCGGACTATACCGTCGGTATCGGAATTGCACCGATTCAATCATGTGACTCGTGGACTTTACCACCGGTGAGGAATTGCACCTCGCCCCGAAGAATATATGAAGTTCAGGAAATGTTTTCCTTTCATTATGATACCACTTATAGCTTACCCTGTAAAGAGATTTTGTCGCCACAGGGTTAAAATTTTCTCCCCCACTCGGTACAATAAATAAAACGAGAAATTTTGTAATAAAGAACACCTTCCCGCGTATATACAAGTGAAAGGACAAGGAGGTGAAGCCAATGGATGAAACGACCCATGTACCGACCGTCATAGACGATGCAATTACATTTGAAGCGGTCTACGATCGCTACTTCGATTCCGTCTTTCGGTTCGTCATCTACCGCACCGGCAATCGGGAGGTGGCCAAGGATCTGACGGCGGATATTTTCTTCAAGATCTACAAGAAATTTTCCGCCTACGATTCGAAAAAAGGCAGCTTCGAGGTGTGGCTCTATACCATAGCGAGCAATCAAGTGAAGGATTACTACCGCCGAAAGAGCCGCTTTCAGTGGTTGCCCATTACCGCGGCAAAGGATGTGGCCGAGGTGGATCCGGCCGCCGATGAATTAATGGAAAACAAAGAAGAACTCGCCTATTTGCGCCGGGCCGTGAAAAAATTGAAGCCGAGAGACCAACTGTTGGTCAGCTACAAATTCGGTGCGGAGCTTTCCAATCAGACCATCGCCGCGCTTATGGACACGAATCCTAATCACGTGGGCGTCATGATCCACCGTTTGCTGAATCAATTGCGAAAAGAAATGGAGGCCTATTATGAATGAAAATAAAAATGCCCACGACAACGTAAGCCGAGATTTAAACAATCTCTACGCCACCGACGAAAAAGACAAACAGGAGGTCTATGCAAAAATGAAAAATAAACAAAAGAAACAATACAAAAAGCCCGCCATTGCCGCGGCCTGCGCCCTTTTAATCGCCACCCTCCCCTTTACGAGCTTCGGCGGCGGAATCGTAAACACGGTGAGACAAGCCGTCAGCCCCTCGGGCCGCATCGTCGTCAACGAAGACGAGCCGGCCGTGGCCATCCCCTTCCCCGAGGAATTAAAGGGAAAGGTCTTCGACAAAGAGGGAAATGAAATCACCGACTTCGAAGTCCTGAAAAAGGCAGAGCACGTCTACTCCAAAGACGGCCGGGAAATCGTGGGAAGCAATTACGACGAAGCCACCCGCACCGGCGAAGTCACCTTTGAGTACGCCGACGAAGTGAAAAAAGATACGGGCGACAAGGCCCCGGTGGATGTTATCGCCAAAAAATTAAACTTCAATCCCCTGGTTTTTTCGGATAAATACAACTACGTGGAATCGGAAATCTTCGCCGATCCGGGGACACTTTCCGATTACGTTTCCTTCACCTACGAAAAAGACGGCAAGACCATCCATCTCCACGAGCGGATCTCGTCTCCCGAAACCGCCTATGAAACCGGCGGTGAAGGCAAGATCTACGAAGTCAATGTAAACGGCGTGAAAGTCATCATTCAAGGCCGTGATGCCGACTTCGAACGAGACGGCCTCCTCGTCTCCATCTCCGCCGAAGGCGCGGACAAAGACGATCTCATCGCCATGGTAAAAGACTTGCATCTCTTAAAATAAATTGACCGCCGGATGATCCCGGCGGTTTCTTTATGGCAATTTTAGGGAATAACAATTAGTCCAAAAAACCGCGCAAAATTTCCCCGTAAGCCCTCGGCGCTTCGAAGAGCAATTGGCCGTGGCCCATGCCCTCAAAAACCCTCGATTCCATGTAAGGCAAGTAAGTTCGCAGCAATGCTTCACTCTTTTTTGCAACGGGCTCCTCGCTGCCCCGCAAACACAACACGGGATTTGAAAATTGACGCAGTCCCTCCGGAATCTCGTAACGATACAAATCCCGGCACGCATTTTTTACGCTGCGGCTCGTTACGCCGGGATAAACCATGGATCGGATGCTGTCGTTTCCCTTGCCCGTCAAGGGTGCCATGGCCCATTTTGGAATCCATTTTCCCTTTTGGATTCGCTCAACTCCCGTGGTGAAAGCCCAAGTGAGAGGTGCCACATACATGCCCATGGGATAGGCGACCACGCCGTCTAAAAAAAGGCGCTCGGCATTCAACCTGCCGCGACCCACGAGCTCCACCGCCATGGTCGCCCCCATGGAAAAGCCGCAAAGCCCGTAAACCGCCCCATTCATTTCCTGTAGAACAAAATCCTCGATGGCATCCACACTGGCCTTGAAAGACGTAAAATCCTCCGGCACATCCTCGCTGTGCCCCTCCAACTCCCATAAGATCACGTAGTAATCCCGTAAATAAGCGAGGAGCGGCTCAAAACACAACGTCGCCGACGACGCCAGCCCGTGAATAAACAAAAGCGACTTCCTCGCCTTGTCGCCGTAACTCAGGTAATGCATAAATCCCTTCTTTCAAACGCCCCTATCCTCTTCGCCATTCTATGAAGTGTTTTAGGTATATATACCGCATTCCATGGCAGTCAATCTCTGTCATCCGCCTTCCGACAAAAGATCGGTGGCACAAATAAAACGAATCTTCTCCACCGCCATGCTTTGCCAACTCTGCAAAAATAGAATAAACATCCCCCGGCGTGGTCGGGGGTTTTCTAATACAAAAGAGGACTTATGCCATTAAGCATAAATCCTCTTAATTGAGATAAATTTATTCTTACCCATATTTTAAATTTGATTTTTTATGAAAATTACCTATAGATCCTAAATAATACATAGCAATTACTTCCATTATCTAATCCATTTTTCCCTCACAAATAAATATTGATTAAATCACTCCGGCTTTTTCAAAATGTTTTTTAAGTATTCTTGTTGCAACAAAAGCTCCTATGCAAGCAAGAATAAAAGTTATCAAACCAAAGCCTACAGCCCACGAAACTTTGAAATAAGATAATGCTTCATTTATTTGTGCTTCGCTCATTTTCCATTTTGATGCTCTTTCCACAAAAGAAGCAGTCCCGAATAAAATCACAGGAATTACAGTCCCTAAAAAATCTGCTAATGCAAATGTCCCATATCCAATAATCATTCGTCCCTTGCTCTCATAATTTCCTATAATCAAATCACATATAATTCCACCGATTACAGCAATGACTGCATGAGGCAAATGTCCTCCTGACAACGCAATTA
The DNA here is from genome assembly GCF_037892835.1 of Peptoniphilus sp. HCN-40583. Taxonomy (NCBI): domain Bacteria; kingdom Bacillati; phylum Bacillota; class Tissierellia; order Tissierellales; family Peptoniphilaceae; genus Peptoniphilus; species Peptoniphilus sp. HCN-40583. Next base: position 26,157 of record NZ_JBBKBU010000027.1, on the reverse strand, counting down.
AACCAAGAAGCGTTCCTGATATTGTAAATACGCCCTTCTTTTTAACTTTCACAGCCATAAGAATATAAACGGTGGCAGCTACCATAAAGCTAACTCCTGAAGCAATAAATCCTCCAACAACTGTTGTTGCCATAGCAAAGCTGGCTGCCATGTATATGACAATTCCAATTGCATTAAAAATTCCGATTGTAATAAAATCACGACCATTTAATTTGTTTTTCATAAAAGTCCTCCTAATAAATTCTCTGTATTACTATCATAAGAGCAATCATAGAAGCTCCTAATAGTCCAATAGTTAAGTCTGCACATCTAAACTGCAATTCTGTTAATGTTACCCTCTTCTCATCACTATCTAGTCCTCTAATAAGTGCTGAAGCTGACAGTTCATCTGAAATCTTAATCATTCTCATTAAAAGCGGAACAAGCGTATATTCAATATGTTTAATTGGATGTAGCAATGGGAAAAATCTGCTTGTTACAATTCCTCGAATCTTCATATTCTCTTTTAATGCCTTGAGTTCTATTTTTATAGTTGGTACAAACCTAAGCAGAACACTAAAAGGTATACCAATGCTTCTTGGTACTTTCATTCTATTTAATGCTTCCAGCATTTCACTTACACTTGTAGTCTTTGTTATATATCCACCAAACATAGCGATTAAGGTCATTCTTGATGCAAAGTAAATAAACATATATATTGCAAATACAATACTTGCTTCACAAAATTTTCCAAGCCCTAACTCTATGCAGTATAAAAGCACAAAAAACAAGATAAAGCGTAACGCTCTTTTCCACATTTCGCTATATAAATATAGAAAAAAGGCAAAAACAATTAGTACAAAAAGTAGAATTGTATCGCTTATAAAAAAGCTCGTAAATCCAACAATTGGAAGTAGAGTAAGTTTTATTCTCGGATCTATAGTTTTTCTATCTGACAAGCTCTCTACCTCCTCTCATCTTTTCTAATATGAGAAATTTATTACTTTCACTCATATCTAAAACAGTTTCTATTTTTCCATCTCCCATTACCCATAGCTTGCTCACCGTGTTTGCTAAAAACTCAAAATCATGACTTATTACCAAAACTGTTGTCCCATTTTTTAATTGTTCTTCAATCAATTTTGCCACCGAAAGCATTGAGTCTTTATCACAACCTGATGTTGGTTCATCATAGATGAGAATCTTTGCCTGTTTCATCATTCCACAAGCTATTGTCAATCTTTGTTTTTCTCCTCTTGATAAAGCAAACGGATGCTTATCAATATATTTATCTAAGCCAAGTACACTCAAAATAGACTTTGCCTTTTGAGTATTTTCTTTTTTATCTTTACTTGAAATACCAAGTAGCATTTCATCAAGTACACTTTCCGAAAACAACTGATAGTCTGAATCTTGAAAAACAAAATATGACATATCCATTAAATCTTTATGATTAAGCGACTTATCTTTTCCCGCCCATATTGTTCCCTCTTTTATCTTCTCAAGTCCTGAAATCACTCTTGCAAAGGTGGTTTTCCCGGTACCATTTAAGCCGATAAGACCAATGGCTTTTCCACACTCCATATTGAAATCAAGATGATTTAAGATGTACTTGTTTTGTTTCTTTCCATCCTTAGCTACATTCGGATAGCAAAATCTCAAGCCTTTTCCGTTGATACTTTCATCATTTAATTGATATGAATCTTTCTTCTCGCTTATCCTGTATTCTTCTAATTCAAGAGTTCTTAGTCCATTTTCATCCCAAAACTCCCCTTCAATATGGATAACTTCTTCCCGACTCAAGTCCTGTGCAATCTCTCCATCTTTCACCAAAAGAAAACGGTCAAATAAAGATTTTACATAGTACAAACGATGCTCAATTAGAACAACTGTTGTTCCTATTTTCTTTAATTTCTCCAAAATTAAAAACAGGTCAAATGTTGCTTTCATATCCAAATTTGCTGAAGGTTCATCTAAAATTAAAACTTTCGGGTTCATCGCATAGATGCTTGCAATAGCTATCTTTTGTTTCTGTCCGCTTGATAATTCAAAAACAGATTTTCCTTTCAGTTCCTCAATATCCAGTTCTGCATATACTTCTTCTACTCTCTGTTTGATTTCCTCTCTTGATTTACAAATCGTTTGAAGACCAAAAGCTATTTCTTCATCTGTCGTTGTCGTAAAAAACTGACTTCTTGGATCTTGAAATACAGTCCCTACAATATGCCCTACTTCATGAAGTAATAATTTGCTTATATCTTTTCCGGACGCAAAGGCTTCTCCTTGCATTTTGCCTTTGTAATAATGTGGAATAAGACCATTCATTACACTTCCAAGAGTGCTTTTACCACTTCCACTTTTCCCTGAAATTAAAACAAATTCACCTTTTTTAATTTCAAGATTGATATTTTTTAAAGCAGTTCGCCCATCTTCCCATTCATAAGAAACATCTTTTAACAAAATCATGGTTACACCTCATATTGAGCTTTCCATAATTTTGTGTAGTAACCATTTTTATCAAGAAGTTCCCCATGCTTTCCTTTTTCAAGTAAATTTCCTTTTTGAAATACGAGAATTTGGTCAGCTTTTTGAATTGTTTTTAAATGATGAGCCACTACAAGTACAGTTCTATTCTTTGCAAGTTCTGTAATAGCATCTTGTATCAAAGATTCATTTACAGGATCAACATTACTTGTCATTTCATCAAGAATTAAAATTGGTGCATCCTTTAGAAAGGCTCTTGCAATAGATATTCTTTGTCTTTGTCCACCTGAAAGAAGCCCACCATTTTCTCCAATATCAGTTTCATAACCTTTTGGTAAACTCATAATGAAATCATGTATCCTTGCCTTCTTTGCAGCTTTAATGATTTCCTCTTTTGTAGCTCCTTTTTTACCTACCTTGATGTTTTCTTCAATTGTGTTATCAAACAACTGAACATTTTGCATGACAATACTAATACGATCTAAAAGCTCATCATAAGGAATATCCCTTATATCAGTTCCTCCGAGTGTAATTTTTCCTTTATGCACATCATAAAATCTTAAAAGCAAGTTGGTTATAGTAGTCTTTCCACTACCTGATTCTCCAACTAAGGCTGTCATTGTTTTTTCAGCAATAGAAAAGCTCAATTTTTCCATTTTAAATTCATCTTTTTCATAGGAAAAATCTATGTTTTCAAAAGCTATATCATTATCTTTCGGAATAATCCCATTCACTTTATCCGGGATTACATCTGCATATAAAATTCTTGAAAGTCTTTCATAACTGTCCACCGCCGAAACATAGTACATATAGTGTTGTTCCATAGAAGCGAACGGCTTATAAAACTCTTTTGAAATTACCGCAAAGATAATAAAATTAAGTACATCAAGATTTCCCTTTACAACAAATATTGTTCCTGCAATTAAAAGAACCAAATATCCAATATCCAGTAAAAACCCAAATATAGATAATTGTTTTGCCTTGAATCTTGAAGCTGATTTACTTGTTTCTCCAAACTTCTTTGTTTTATTCATAAGCTCATTATCCAAGCTCTTATTGTTTGAAAAACTCTTTAATACAGGTATTCCTCTCACATATTCAACAAATAGGCTAACCATATCAAGAAGTGCTGAGTTGTTCTGATTTTCTATTTTTTCAGATTGCTTAATTGTTAGATATAGAAAGATAAGTGCAATCGGAACAGATACAGCCATTAGAATAGCAAGTTTTAAATCAATACTTGCAAGACCAATAAATACGACTGCACCTATCAAAAAATCACCAAACATTCTTGACCACATATGTCCTACAACAAGGGACATATTATCAACATCTTTGTGTAAAATTGTATTTATTTCCCCAAGTCGTTCATTGGTATAAAATCCCAAGCTGAATTTTTTTAATTTGATAATCATGCGTTCTCTTATTTGTTGAACAATATCAAAACCTGCACTATGCTTTTTCATATCTGCGACCATATTACAAATACCTTTGAAGACTACAAGTAATCCAATCGCAATAAAATATTTATATAGGCTTGCTAAGCTCGTTCCGTCAAAGATTTGGAACAGTATAGAAAATACGATAACAATCATGGCTATGGAGCTGAGTCCATAAAGGGCAAAGAATACACTTGATATAATCAAATCTCTCTTGCCGGTTTTTGTTAGTAGTTTTAACATTTCTCTAAACATTTTCTGTTACCACCTCTTTCAAATTCCATCTATCTACCTTGTTCTGTGCTTCAACCATATCCTTATAAAAATCACATCTTTTCATCAGCTCTTCATGACTTCCTGCATCAAGAACAAGGCCTTTATCCATAACAATAATTTGGTCTGAATCTCTAATCGTATTTAGATGATGAGCAATTGTAATGATAGTTTTATCCTGACTTAAGTCGTCAATTGCTTCGCCGATTAATCTTTCATTTTCACTATCAACAGCTGCCATTGCTTCATCTAATATCAAAATCGGTGCATTTTTAAGTATCATTCTCGCAATTGATATTCTTTGTTTTTCTCCACCGGATAACTTAACTCCCATTTCACCTACTCGTGTTTCATATCCATTTGGCAACGCTGAAATAAAGTCATGACATCTCGCTGTTTTGGCAGCTTCTATGACTTCTTCTTTTGTCGCATTAAGTTTCCCGATTGCAATATTGTCAAAAATACTTAAATCGAAAAGGATGACCTCCTGTTGCACACTTCCAATAAGATTTGAAATATTTTCCTGACTGTAATCCTTTATATCTTTCCCATTTATTTCTATTCGTCCGCTGTCTGCATCCCAAAATCCCATAAGCAAATTAGATACAGTACTTTTCCCACAACCACTTGCTCCTACAAAGGCATTCAAACTATTTTTCTTAAAAGTTAAATTAATATTTTTAAGCTCAAAACCATCTTTTCCATATGCAAAATTCACATCTTTAAATTCTATATTTCCAAACTCTAAACCTTGTTCTGTATTCTTGGTTGGAAGCGGAACTGTTAAAACTTTTCCTATAGACTTTAATGCTTCCTTAAACACAATAGAAAAATGTTGCAATGTAGCAGTCTTACTTATAGATGCAGTAAAAGCAGACGATAAAATTATTGAAAGAATAAAATTAGGTGTTGTAATATTCCCATGATAAAGAAAGATACTTCCCAAAATCATGACAATTACCACTCCAATTTCCATAAATATGTCAATGAGTCCCATTGGGATTGTAACCATCCCCATGCTCTTTTTAACCCAGTAAACATATTCTCTTGCCGTTTTTAATGTTCTTTCACTTATCTCCTCTTCTTTAGCAAAAGCCTTAATAACAGAAATATTTTTTACATATTCCATTAGCTCTTCTCTCATCTTCTTTTCGTGGTTGAAATAAATAGCGAAGTTTTTATCCATTGTTCTCTGTGAAAGAACTTTTACCAAATACATAAGTGGAACTCCGGCAATCATTCCAAGAGCAAGACGCCAATCCACAAAAATCATAGCTACAAAAATAATGGTAGGTAGAAGTGTAACTGACATTATTTCAGGAAGACCATGGGCAAGGTATACTTCCACTTGTTCCACATCATGCTGAACCATGTTGGTAAGCTCTCCTGTATTATGTTCTTTAAAAAATCCTAAACTTAGTTTTTTTAGATGATCAATAATATCTAACCTAAGTTCTGTTAATTTTTCGTATGCTTTCTCATGAGCAACCTTTGTTGCAAAATAGTAAAAAACGCCTTTTAACACAAATGATATAAAGATTCCAATGAATACATACTTTAAATTATCTTCGTTAATATTGTTTGTGATTAAAGAACTAATCAAATATACAAGTAAGATTTGTGGTATCAAATCAAATACTATTTTTAAGGCAAGAAGTGAATTGGATAAACCATTTTTCCCTATCACTTTTTTCCTTAATTCTTTTTCTGGCATGAACAACGCTCCTTTCAAAATTGAATAATATTGAATTTTAATTCAGTATTGAGGTTTAAAGTAAGACTTTGCTGATTACGCAAAGTCTATTTTTTAGTGCTCATTATAGGGATTCCACTCCCTTGTAATAACACCTTGCAATAAGTTTTAGCATATCTTTTGCCCACTTTTCACTTTGATAGTGCCTCGCTATTTCAAGAAGCCCCTCCGTAAAGTTACTGGCTAAAATATGGGCAAGCATTGGATCATATTCCTCTTCTGATTGTCTCTTTAAACTAACTTCAATATGAGCCTCCATTTGCGATATGAGTTTTTGTTTTGCTTCTATATGCTTTGTACCTGAGCTTTTATCCATTAAAATAATTAACTTCTTACGCTCTTTTAAAAGCTCGTGAATATATTTTTCTCCAACCTCATCAAACCTTTCAGAAGCAGAACCTTTTTCCAAGGATTCTTCCTCATTAAAAGCTGACTCGAAGTTTAAATAAACAGAACTTACTACTGCATCAAACAAAACTTCCTTATTTTTAAAATAGGTATAAATTAGTGCCACAGGAATATCTGCTTCTTTTGCAATTTCTGTTAATTTAGCACCTCTATAATCATTTTTATAAAATACTTTTTCTGCTGCATCAAGTATCCTATTTCTAACTTCTTCTTTCAATACTTGTGCCATATCACACCTCTTTCGAACAAAATACTGAATCTAAATTTAATAATAAATATAAATTCACTATTTGTCAATAGTGCCCCTAAATTATATTCTGAGTATGGTATAACTGTTTTATTATAAATAACACGCTAAACGCTTAATAGCAAGCACAGTAAGTATACAAACACTTACGAATAATAAACATCCCCCGGCGTAGCCGGGGGTTTTTCTTTATCGGCCCAAAGGGCCTGTATTACTAGCTGCGCCTGAAGGGCGTCGGCGGTCTGCCCGTGCTATCGTTACTTGGCTACCCCTTGAAGGGGTTCGTCGTGTCGAAGGTTAGTTGCTCACTTATTTGATCTTCTTTCAGCTGATTTTGAATGTATTCCTGAATCTTTTTAGCGTTTTTTCCCGCTGTATCGACGTAATAGCCTCGGCACCAAAACTGCCTTCCTCTATATTTAAATTTCATGTCTCCCCATCGTTCATAGATCATGATACTGCTCTTCCCTTTTAGAAATCCCATAAACGAAGATACGGATAGTTTGGGCGGGATCTCTAGCAGCATATGAACGTGATCCGGACATACTTCCGCCTCGATTATGTTCACGCCTTTCCAACTACATAACTCCCGTAGAATCGCTCCAATTTCTAAGCGCTTCGATCCATAAAATACTTTTCGCCTGTATTTCGGAGCAAACACGACGTGATACTTACAATTCCATTTTGTGTGTGATAAACTATGGGTGTGATTTAGTGATGTCATTATTTCCTCCTGATTGTGATTGGTTGGCAGACCTTTCTTATCATACCATTCTGGGAATAACGGGTGATTATCGCTAAAGCTAAACGGAACCCCCGGTCTAACCGGGGGTTTTCTAATGCAAAAAAAACACCGCAGGTTGCGGTGTTTGTCTGTATGTGCTTAACGTTTGGAGAATTGGGGGGATTTGCGGGCTTTCTTCAAGCCGTATTTCTTTCTTTCCTTCATTCTCGGGTCGCGGGTCAAGAAACCTGCTTTTTTAAGAACGGCACGGAAATCGGGATTAGCTTCTTGCAGTGCACGTGCAAGACCCATGCGAATGGCACCGGCTTGTCCGGTGTAGCCGCCGCCGTTGACCTTAACGAGGACGTCGTATTGGCCTTCGGTTTCCGTAATGGTCAAGGGTTCTTTTGCCACGGTACGTAAAGTTTCGTAACCGAAGAAGTCTTCCAGTTCTCTACCGTTGACGAGGAATTTGCCGCTTCCGGAGAGGAGTCTGACTTGGGCTACGGACGTTTTTCTTCTACCTGTTGCTCTAATTTGATCTGCCATGTGATTCACCCTTCCTTACACTTCGTAAACTTCCGGCTTTTGCGCTTCGTGGGGATGGTTCGGACCTGCGTAAACTTTTAATTTACCGAACATGGACCGACCTAAACGGCTCTTGGGGAGCATGCCCTTAACGGCATATTCGATGACGCGTTCCGGGTGCTTTTCGCGAATTTCTTTGTAAGCCACTTCGCGACGTCCGCCCGGGTAACCGGTGTGGGATGCGTGAATCTTGTCTTCCCATTTGTTACCGGTTAATTTGACCTTTTCGGCATTGATGACGATGACGAAATCGCCGGTATCAACGTGGGGGGTGTAAATGGGCTTGTTCTTGCCGCGTAAAATGTTCGCGACTTCGGTAGCCAAGCGGCCGAGGACTTTATCTTCGGCGTCGATGACGTACCATTTTCTATCTACTTCATTGGCTTTAGCCATGGTTGTCTTCATAGATGACCTCCTGCTATATCAAAAGGGATAATGTTCAAAAGTTTCCGGGGCTTTAAAACACTAGTAATTAGTATAGAGCAAAGACCGCCTTCTGTCAAGGGCTTTCCGCTGATTTCTGCGGTTTTTTCTCTATTGGCGAAGTTTTTTTCTACGGGCTATAATAAAGGGAGTGAAGAAAGGATGTGACTTCTTTGAACCGCAACGGCCATCTCCCCCACTTTAAGTATTTTTCCTACGACTGCGACCATCACGTAAAAAAAGAATATTCCATCGTCCACAATCCTCGCCCTTTGCCTTTAAGTGAGGCCATTACCCGGGCTTTGGAATACCTTCTGTGGTATGTGCCCAATATTAATTCCTTTCAGTCCCCCTCCAATGTGTTGATTACGGAGCCCCTCTACGAGGACTTCAGTTTCGGCCTGGTCTCCGAGGCCCTTCGCCTGAACGCGAAGGATATCTTGTTTTTGGATTACATCGACGACGACATCGTGGATTATTATATGGATTCTATATGCACCAACTGCCAAAAGATGATTCTCACCACCGGGGAGCACGAGACGAAGATCTCCGCCCTGGTGCGCCACATGCGAAATGCCATCGCCCACGGCTATTTTACCGTGGTGGAGGAGAGGATGATCGCTTTTGACGTGAAGCATTTTCCGAAAAAAGAGGATTCCTACGGCTGTACTGCCGTGTTGAAGCTGGATCCTCTCCACTTGGTGCGGGCGTTGAAGCTTTTGGAAGAAGAGTTGACCCACGAGCACCTGGCGGCCATCGCCTTCTCCCGCTGCGGCTACGAAATTTTGGACAACGACTACGACAATCCCGAGCTGCCCTACGATTTTACCATGGAAAAAGACGGCCACATCTACGCCGTAGAAATTAAGCCCATCGCCACCAAAGGCGTGGCCCATGCGGAACATTTAGACAGCATTCTCGCCCACTTCCCCAAGGAAGTAAAGGAGAGGAAGGTGCTCTTAATGGATTCCGCCGTCTTGGATCCGGACGCGAAATTGGCCCTTCGGAAAAATAAAATTCTTCTTTTGGACCGGGACAATTTAAAATCCCTCATGTCCGGCGACGATATCTTAGGCCGCATTGAGCGGAAGATGAAGTAATAAACAAACCTCTTTGCCTATGGTTTTCAGGCAGAGAGGTTTGTTATTTAATCATCTTCTTTTTTGCCGCCTTTTCGATCGATTCTGACCAAGCTTAGTACCGTAAAGAGCAGGTTGCTTCGGTGGCTGTAGCCGGTGTATTTCGGTTCCCAGTGGGCGGCGTATTTCATTTTGAAGCTGCGCAGTCCCTCGAAGGAATACAGATTGCTTCCGAATTTATACACGAAATAGGCCAGTTTTTCCTCGAGAAAGCTGTGCTCGTTAATGCCCACATTGGCCAGAGGCGCCATGCCCAGATCGAAGGCAATTTTGCCTTCCTCTTTGAAGTGCATAAAGAGGTTTAAGAACATAAAGTCCATGGTGCCGCCGGGGGCGTCCTCCGGATCGTAGCGCATCAGGTCGATGGTGGCCCAGCCTTCTTTATACACGGGCATGAGGTTGGCAAAGGCGATGATTGCCCCCGCCTCGTCTTTCACCACGGCCATGGGCCCGCGGTTCAAGTAGTCTTCGTCGAAGTAGCCCATGGAAAAGCCCCGCTCTGCCCTGCCTTCCAGCCATTTGTCTGAAATGGCTTTTAAATCGGCGAAAATATACGGATCGTAGGGTGGGTTGATGATCTCGAAGTGCATATTTTCTTTGGCGAATTTATTCAGCACATTGCGAAAAGCCTTTTTGCTCTTTCCTTCCAATGTAAACTCTTCCAAGTCTACCACGGCGGTTTCGCCGAATTTCATAAAGTGGAAGCCGTAGTCGTGGAGCTTCATAATCAGCTCCCGGGACACTTCGTAAAAGACCGCCTCGTAGCCCAGCACGTCAACTTCGCGAATAAATTCCCTGACGCAATCGTCCATGTGGGCCTTATCGCCCATGGGCTCGCCCATGACGATGACTCGGTCTTGGGCCGTCCGCAGTTGAAGGGCGCACACGTCCTCTCCATCCACTTGATACCAGTACAGGTCCTTGTCCCCCAAGAATACGAGACCGGCGTCCATATCGCCGCCGTAGGCCCTTAAAAGGGCTTCGACGCGCGCCTCGTCCGCCCTTTCGCCCACCCTTTCGCCTTCGCCCCGGACGTAGCGGTAGATGGCCCAGAGGACGGCGGCGATAATGAGCAGCATGAGGCTGATGCGCAACCAGTTTTCTTCAAAGGGCAGGACGATAAATTCCCGTGCCTTAAGCAAAAGCCCCATCCCCTTCGCTTTGTTGGCGATGGACAGCAGGTACATGGTAATAAAGAAAAGAGCGATGCCCAAGTCAATAAACAGGCTTTCTTTTCGGTAGATGAATTGTTTGCGGTACAGATCTCTGCGGCTTGCCACGGTAAGGATCGTGAGCAGAATCAGGTAAAGGTAGGTAATGAGCCCGAAGCCGGTCATGACGGCGTAGACAAAGGTGAGGGCCAAAAAGAGGAGGGTCGGCTCCATTGCTTTTTCTTGCCGCTCCACGTGAATCCGCCCGAGGAAGATAAAGACCAGGCCCAGAAGGATGCTCGGCGATTGGTACAAAATGTTGGCGTGAATGGGATTGAGTTTCGCCAAGAATTTGATGGTGTTGACTTTATCGGGAATGGTTGCCGAGAGAATCATAAAGATCCCGAAGAGATACATCATAAAGGAACAGAGGTCGTGGGCAATGGACTTGGCAAATTCCGCCGGCACGCCGTCGTTTTCTTCGTTGAAACTGCGTCCGAAGTGCTTGATGAAAAAGTACAGGCCGATGACAAAGGGCACGACGTAGTAAAAGAGGCGGTATAAGAGAAGCCAAGCCAGGGCCTTTTCGTAGCCGATGCCTAAATTCCCGAGGCCCACCAAGGTCATGAGGTCGAAGGAGCCCAAGCCGCCGGGCATGAGGGAGACCATGCCGATTAAATTGGTGGCCACCACCAGGGTAAAGACTTCCGCCACGTGAAAGGACTGGCCCATGGCCCTGCCGATAAGCAAAAATGTGCCGATGGCGCCGATCCATTCCAAAACGGAGGTGCAAAGCAGCTCCCTTTGTGCCCAGTGGGGCACGCTTTTTTTGTCGTCTTTTTTGCGGTTGGAAAAGAGAATCACCGCCGGAGAGTAAATCAAGCCGCCGATTAGCCAGGGCAGGTAGATCGCCGCCGTCGATTCCCGGTGAAAATACAGATACAACAGGCCGAAAAGGCACAAGACGGAGATGCCGATTAAGTAGTAAAAGTAGGTTTCCACCACTACTTTCACCATTTCCATCTTGTCTTTCTTCCTGCCGTAGAAGTAATGGCGCAGGCCCATATTGATGAGGCCGCCGAAACCGATCAGGTTGTTCATGGTGTTGACGGTGTAGCTGGTTTCGTAGATGGTACGCTTGTCCATGTCGTTGCCGATGAGGCGATTGAAGATCACGTCGTAATTAATCATGGGCACGACGGCAAGGATGCCCACAATGAGCATGAGCAAAACATTATAAAAGGGAACGCTCCCCAAGGCGTCTACCACGCGGTCGTAGGAAATTTCCTTGGATAGGCTTTTAAATTCCACGACGACGAGGATAAATACGCTGAGTACAAATAGGGGCTCCCCGTATTTTTTTATGGTTTCGAAGAGTTTTTTCATGACGCTCCTTTTAAGAAGTTAATAACGATTTGATTAAATACCCTCGCATTGGTTCTCGCCAGGCGATGGCCCTCTTTGGCCACTTCCACGTAGCGGCAATTGGGAATCAATGAGGCGATGTATTTGGAATGGGCGGTTTCCACCACGTCGCGGGCGCCGACGATAACCATGGCCGGGCACCTTAGGTGGCGAAGGGCGCCTTCGGAAATGTCCGGATCCTTCACGAGAAGCTTGGCCTTAAGGCGGGTGTCCTTAAATTTTTCGGAGATCATGTTTAAGGCGGCGCCGAAGGCGTACTGCATATAGGATGTGATCCGCCCGATTAATTTCGTGCCGCTGAAAAAAAGATTCCCCGAATTTAAGACCAGTTTACTCACTACCTCGGGATAGAGGGCGGCAAAGGCCATGGCCAGATTGGCGCCGTCGGAAAAGCCGACGATGGAGGTTTTCTCTACGCCCAAGGCGTCCAAAGCCTCTTTCGTATCCCGGGCCATCAGCCTGAAATTTAATTGCTCGCCCCAATTGTTGCTCTTGCCGTGGGCGCGACTGTCGAGAAAGATCAGTTGAAAATAATGTTTGAAGGGCGCCACCTGATAGCGAAAGAAGCGACTGTTGCCGCCGTTTCCGTGCAAAAATAAAACCGGCTTGCCCTCGCCGATGACGGAATAGAAAATATCCGTCCCATCGGCCATCGTAAGATATCCGCTCGTCTTCATACTGCGCCTCGATTGCTGATTTTTTAAATGAAAAAGACTTTCGTCTCGATTTCTATTATAGTCATTGCGCAAAAAAAGAAAAGGCATCTTTCCTTAGAAGAAAAACACCTTTTCTTTGATTTCTTTATTTTTTTGTACGCCCTTAGCTCTTAGCTGAAGTCCTTTAGGGAATCGTCCACCAGGACGTTTTCCAAAGGCGTTTGATATTCGGAATCTTTCATGTATTTGCCTAAAGCTTTTTTGACGCGGGTCGTGGAGGCGATGGTGCCCATCCCTGCGATACAGCCGCCTTCGCAAGCCATCCCTTCTAAGAGGAAGCCGTCTTTCTTGCCGGCCTTAGCCATTTGAAGCATGCGGATACATTCCTTCAGGGAGTTGGCGCCTTCGATTTGGATGTGGCGTTCGGGATCGATCTTTTCAGCCACTTCTTTTACTGCCGCCGCAACGCCGCCGGCCATGGCATAGCCTTTTGCCGAGGAGGAGGATTCTTCTTCCTCTGGTGCGCCTTCAATTTCGGAGGGCTCGATGTCTCTGGCCACGAACATACCCATGAGTTCTTCGAAGGTGATGACGAAGTCCACATAGTCTTTGACTTCACTTGTTATGGCTTCCACTTTTTTCGACGTACAGGGACCGACGAAACAGACGAGTGCATCGGGATCCTTGCGCTTAATGTGTTCCGCCGTGTAGCGCATGGGGCTTCCGGAGTCGGAGACGTATTCTTTCAGTTCGGGGAACTTGTATTCGATAAGAAGCGTCCAGGAGTGGCAGCAGCTGGTACCCATGAAGGGAATTTCACTGGGCACGCGCTCCAGGTATTCCTTGGCTTCGTGGAGGGTGGTGTAGTCTGCGCCGAGGCCGACTTCCACCATGTCTTCAAAGCCCAATTGCTTCACTGCGGCGCGGATTTGCTCCGGCGAGGTGTCGGCGCCGAATTGGCCGATGTAGCTGGGCGCGGGAATGGCGTAGATGCGTTTGTTCTTTTCCTTTAAGGCCTTGACCAATTGATAAATCATGGTCTTATCGCCGATGGCGCCCCAAGGGCATTGAACCACGCAGCGACCGCAGCCGACGCATTTGTCGTGGTTAATAATGGCGCGATCTTTTTCGTCGCTTTCAATGGCGCCGACGCCGCAAACCGATGCACAGGGGCGATCGTATTCGACGATGGCGCTGTAGGGGCAGGTGCGTTGGCACCGGCCGCACTTCACGCATTTCGATTGGTCGATGACAGCACCGTATTGACCGATGGACACGGCGTTAACCGGGCACACATTGGTACAGGGGTGGGCCATGCACTTGCGGCAATTGTTGGTTACGGTAAAGGCACGGGTGGGGCAGGATTCGCAGGCAAATTTAATGACGTCAACTAAGGGCGTCTTGAAAATGCTCGTGGAGACGTCCACGTCGTCGAAGCCGTCGGTCACCTTTATGTACTCGTCGTAATCACGCAAGTTCATACCCATGGCGAGACGCGTCATTTCTTCTACAATGGCACGTTTTCTGAAAAGCTCTTCTCTGTCGTCGGGAGATGTGCCGGGATAGAGACGGTGGCCAATGGATTCCAATTCTTGCAACGGCGTGTCTGCATAAGCCATCTTTGCGATTTCAGAGAACACGCGACGGCGCAGGCTCACTATACTTGCATAACTTTCTTTCATTTTTTACCTCCTCTTATTCTGAATGATCGATTATTTTGTTTGTATTCCGGTGCGCTCCAAGATGACGCCCGAAATTTCGTGGGGTTTTACCGTAGTGAAAAGTTCGCCGTCGATTTCAACGACCGGGGTATAATTCACGCCCTTTTCTCTACATACATTCATGCAGTTGACGTGGACGATTTCCAAGCCGCCGTCTTTAAAATAGCGTTCCTGAAGATCTTCCAGCGCGTCAAGTACAGCACTGGCGCCCATCATGGTGCAGCGGGCGCCGACACAGACTTTTACTCTCATACACTCTCCTTCTGAATTTACCTACTGAGGATTCTTGCTGACAATGGAACGAAAAGCCGCATTTCTGTCCAACGCTTCGTAAACGGGCAGGCTGATCAAGGTGCAGATGATCACTTCGCTGGCCGCCACCGATAGGCTCATGGTCAAAAATCCGACGATTCCGCCGCCGAAAGCAAGAACCAACTCGAAACCGATAATCCAGGAGAATAGGGCCGGCATGAGACTTGCCACCCACTTCTTATGGAGCTTACACATAAAATACAAGCTGATCGCCGTGTGGAAGGTGCCGAAGAATAAATCGTATAGGCCGAGGGGCGAGCTTATATTCGAAAGGAAGACGCCGAGGACGATGCCCGGCGCGAAGGCGGGATTGTAAAAGGCCAGGAGGTTCATGATTTCCGACACGCGGAATTGAACGGGGCCGTAGGAAATAGGAGCAAAGACCACGGTTAGGGCGTAGTAAACCGCCGCCAGTACGGCTGTGGTCGCGATCCAATGGGTCGTGAGTTTACGCTTCATGGTGCTTACCCTCTTCATTGATTTGATTGCTGTGGGCCAGGCGAGAGGCCGCCGCGGCGGCGATGGCTGCCACCATGTCGTCGCTGAATGTGGTCACTTCACTGCCTTTTCGTTTATCTAATTGATCGATGATGCCGATTTTCTTTTTGTCCAAATAACCGAAATTCGTAAGGCCGATGGAGCCGTAAATATTGACGATGGAAAGGCTCAGCACCTCGTCGATGCCGTAGAGGCCTTCGTCGGCCGCAATAATGGATTGAATGGGCTCTTCAAAGCGCTCTTGTTCCACGGCCTTGTCGATGGCCAGAGCCGTCAGGACGGCGTGGATGGTTTCTCTCTTCCGGAGAACGGCCAGTACATTTTCTTCGCACATGGCCATGGTAATGGGGGCGTAGTCCTTTTGCAGATCGTAAACGATGGCTGCAATGTCGGAAATTTCGACGCCTTTATCTTTTAATGCCTCGATGGTGGTTTCATACAACCGCTTCATGTCGTAATTATACATAGTTTCCTCTTTCTATTTTTCCCGGCGTCTCAAGGAGCGCCGGCGTCGGTACGTCACGGGGCCTCTCGCCGCCGATAAAAGGGCGAGGCACTGGGGAATTAAGGCCGCTGCGGCGTAAATCGCCGTCATTGGCTTGAGTCTGAGAAGGCTCACCGCCGCCATTTGAGGCAGCATGGTCACATCGGCGGGAAAACGCCACAAGGAACGAAACGCGCCGCGTACAAAGCCTTCTGCGCCGCCGCCGAAGTAGGCCACGGCGAGGCAAATGCCCCAAATCAGTGCAGGCAAGACCAGGATTAAAATACCGTCGGTCAATCCTTTTACATTCATAAATCGGCCGACAAACAGGTAGACCAACACCGCCAAGACCACCGGAATCAGGCGAAAGAGCGTGTGGCCGTAAATCGCCCCTTCCAGTGTCGGTGACAGATGGAGATAAATCAAAAATACCGAATAAATCAATATGAGAAACAGCTGCGCCATGGTGAAAATGAGCAAATTATTGCGCATTTGTCGCCCCCTGACTGTCGAGCTTGTTTTTCAGACCGTCGGTAAAGGCCGTGGAGCCGTCTTTAAAAATCCAGTAGGCTTCCACGCCGTCCAGGCTGTCGATAAGAGCCCGGCCCTTTTCATAGGGCAGGCAGAAGGCGGTGGTGGACAGAAAATCCGCCAAGCCGCTGTCTTTGGTCACGATGGTAACGGAGCGGAAATGATCCGCCGGCATAAGGGTGTCCGGGTCGATTAAGTGGTGGTAATGCTTCCCGTTCACAATGTAGTAGCGTTGGTAATCGCCGCTGGTCACCACGGAGGTGTCGTTGGTGTAAATGATGTCTTTCATGTTCTCTTCCGCCGACCCGTCGCCGGTGATGGCTTCCGGATTTTGCAGGCCGATGCCGAAGCTGTTGCGCTCCGCCTCCGGCGCGGATCCGATGATTTTTACATTGCCACCGGCACTGATCAGGGCGGTTTCAAGGCCCGATGCCCGCAGCTCTTCGCCGATCAGCTCCGTGGCATAGCCTTTGGCCACGGCGCCCACGTCGATTTTCAGCTCGGGATCTTTAATTTCTACGGAATGATCCGCGTCGTTTAAGACGATGTCGTCGATATTCGTATGTTTATTGGCCGCCTGAAGCTCCTCCATGGTGGGGATCTTCGCGTCGGGCAGGCCTTTTTTCAAGGCCTCGTCGTCGGCGGAGCGTTCCGATTCCGGCACCACCTCGTAGGCGTCCCGGTAGCTTTGCCAAATGGACGTGACGGCGCCAAAAGCGATGTTCGTCTCGCCGTATTTTTTGTACTGCTCCTTCGAGAAGCGAAGCAGATCATACAATTCCTCGTCCACGACGACCTTGCCCTTGCCGGCCTGATCGTTGACGGACTTAACATTGACGATGCCGTCGTAATTTTTAAAACTGCTGTACAGGTGATCCAACTCCTGATAGCGCTTGTGAATGGTCTCGAAATAGTCGTTGGCCTCTTCTTCGCTTGAGGCGTAGACAATGGCACTTACCACCGTATCGAAGGTGTCGTAAAATGTGGTTTGAAAGCGCGAGGTGTCCCCCGCCTCGCTTGTTTGCGCCGCTTTTTTATCGCTCGGCTCGTTTTCCGCCGGCTTTTGTCCGCACCCGGTCATCAGGACCAGGGCTGCCATCCATAGGGCCAGTAATTTTTTCATGTATCCTTCTCCCTCGTCGCAAAAACCGACGAAACATAGAAAAAGAACGGGATTGCCGTTCCTATTGCGTACTCTCATTGCGCTACATGCATGGGCATGGCGCCGCGAACCGATGCGTTCGCTCATTGTCGTCGAAATTCTATCAAAGAATCTCTGCACTCCTATTCTATCGGACGAAGGGCTTCTTGGCAAGTTTTTCACGGAAATTATACAGTCGAATTGGAGCGATTCCCACAAAAAAATCGAGAAAGCAAAAGCTCTCTCGATTCATTGATTTTTCGTCGGGATGCTGTGGTTTTTACCAGCCGCCGCTGGCGCCGCCGCCGCCGGAAGATCCGCCGCCGCCGAAGTTTCCTCCGCCGAAGCCTCCTCCTCCGAAACCGCCGCCGCCAAAGCCGCCTCCGAAGCCACCACCGCCTCCGAAGCCGCCGAATGGGAAGAAGAAGGGGCCGCGATAGCCGCCGCGACGATTGTTGCCGCGACCGAAAATGATGATGATCAGAACGACGAGGATCGCCAGGCGAATCATCTCTTTCCATTCCCCTATATCCGTCTCTTCTTCGATGGACTCGGTTACTGCATCTTTGCCCTCGATGGTGATTTGGTATTCCTCTTCCAGCCTCGAGAGGATTTCGCCGAAGGCCACCTGAATGCCCGCTTCGTAGTTGCCGTCCTGAAAGTAGGGCACCATGTCGTTTAAAATGTCTTTCGCCACCATGTCCGGAATGGCGCCTTCCAGACCGTAGCCCACTTCGATTTTAAACTTCCGGTCTTTCATGGCAATGAGAAGCAAGATGCCGTTGTCTTTTCCCTTGGTGCCGATGTCCCATTTGTCGAATAGATCCACCGCCGCTTCTTCGATGGTTTTGCCTTCAGGCAAATGGTTCAGAATGCAAACCACCACCTGGGCGCCCGTTTGGTCAAAAAGGGACTCATTGGTCCGGACGATGTCGCTTTTCGCCTCGTCGCTTAAAATGCCTTCCTCGTCGTAGACGTAAAAATCATCCGTGGCCTCGGGAAGGTCTGCGGCAAAAACGGGAAGGGACAAAAAGCACAGGGCCAGGACCAGTAGGAATAGGCGCTTTTTCATGGCTCGGACCTAAAACTTAACTTCAGGCACCTTCTCGGCACCCTCGGCCGCTTGGAAGTACTCTCTTTGGCCAAAGCCCAACACCTTCGCCACGAGGTTGGTGGGGAAGTGTTTCACCGATTTGTTGAAATCCGCCACGGCTTCGTTGTAGCGCTTGCGCTCCACGGCGATGCGGTTTTCCGTGCCGGCCAGTTCCGCTTGTAAATTGGCGAAGTTGCTGTTGGCTTTAAGCTCCGGATAAGCTTCGGCGACCACGTTGATGTTTTTCACCGCTTGATCCATTTGCGCATTGGCCTGAGCGTATTCCTTCGGCGTGGAGGCGGCCTTAACGGCGCTCCGCGCTTCGGTCACCTTTGTAAATACGTCTTCTTCGTGTTTTGCATAGCCTTTTACCGTTTCAACTAAATTGGGAATCAGGTCCGCCCGGCGCTGCATGGTGTTTTCCACTTGAGCCCAGGCTTGGTTTACATCTTCATCTTTTACTTGGAGTTTGTTGTACGTGGATCCGAAAATGCCGCCGATAATCAGCAAAATCGCCAGTACGGGAATTAATTTTTTCATCGGTTCTCCTTTGCTCGTATGGTTGTGATTTTCAGTGTTTCCATGGAGGCATCCAACATGGCTTCAATGTCCAGGTTCGCCTCCGAGGCTTCCATGTCTTCCACCGTGGGCCTCAGGCTCGGATGCTTCGGCAAAAAGACGGTGCAACAATCTTCATAGGGCTGAATGGAGGTTTCGTAGGTCTCGATGCGCTCGGCCCAGCGAATAATATCCACCTTGTCCATGCCGATGAGGGGGCGAAAGACGATGCGCTCCGCCACGTCGTTCATCACCGTGAGGCCGTCGATGGTTTGGCTCGCCACCTGACCCAGGTTTTCACCTGTAATCACGCTTTTGTAGCCGTATTTATCCGCCAGGCGATTGGCTATGCGCATCATAAAGCGGCGGGAAAGGACGGTCATCTCCTCCGGAGGACAGTGTTTGTTCAGTTCTTTTTGGATGGGCAGGAGATTTACGCTGTAAACATTCATCTTCACCACGTAGCGGGCGAGGATTTTCGCCAAATTCATCACCTTTTCTTCCGCCTGAGGCGAGGTAAAGGGATAGGAGTGGAAATGCAGGGCATCCACCTGCACGCCGCGCTTCGCCATTAAAAAGCCCGCCACCGGCGAGTCGATGCCGCCGCTTAAAAGGAGCAGGCCCTTGCCGTTGGTTCCCAGAGGCAGGCCGCCATAAGTAGGGATTTTTTTGTGGTAGAGATACATCTCGTTTTTAATGTCGACATAGAGATAAAAGTCCGGTTCGTGGACGTCCACCGCCAGGCGACCTGAGAAGTGATCCAGAATCACCCCGCCCAGATCCATGTTCACTTCTTGGGAATTTTTGAAGAAGGCCTTATCGCTCCTTTTGGCCACGACCTTAAAGGTCTTGTATTCCGGTTGTTCCTCGAGAAGCCGACCGATGTAGTTGACCGTCTCTTCTTTTAGCCGGTCCCAATCTTTTTCGAACGCCCAGCTCGGGGAAATATACACGATGCCGAAGACAAAGCGCAGGCGATTGATGGCCGTCGCCTCCACCGCCGGGTCGATTTCCACCTGGATTTTCCCCATTTCCGGCTTAATGTCTATATACCCGACATCGGATAAGCTACTCTCGATGTTTTGAATGATCCTGCGGATAAAATAGCGGCGATTGGCGCCTTTTAAAACCACTTCACCTAAGCTTAAACTAAGTATACGCTTCATATTACCTCCTCATAATGGAGCGAATGGTCTCCACCGCTTCTTTCAAGGCCTCGACGAATGCGTCGCATTCCTCCATGGTCGTTTCTCGGCTCAGACACAGGCGAATGGTTCCTTCGGCAAAATTGTCCGAAAGGCCCAGGGCCGTTAACACGGGATTTTTTCCGGTGCGATGGCTGGAACAGGCACTTGATGTGGAAATGTAGATTTCTTTTTCCTCCAGCATATGGAGAAGCACCTCGCCTCTTGTGTCGGCTATACTCACGTTTAAAATATAAGGGCTCGCCGGCGCGTGGCTGTTTATGGAAATCGCGTCGATGGTTTCGATTCCCGCTTTTAAATGAGCCATGCGTTCCTCGGCTTCATCCAATGCGATGCCCTCTTCTTTCAACACGTCGAAGGCGGCACCCAGGCCGTAAATTCCCGGAATGTTTTCCGTGCCGCTGCGCATGCCCATTTCCTGTCCCCCACCGTAAATAAAGGGCTTCACGGATTTTTTCACGAGGAGGCCGCCGATGCCCTTGGGTCCGTGAAACTTGTGGCCACTGAAGGAATAAGTGTCGCAGCCCATGGCGTCGAAGTCGATGGGGAGTTTTCCCACGGCCTGCACCCCGTCCACGTGGACCTTTACCGTCGGGTAAGCCGCCTTGATTATCGGAATCCATTCTTCCACGGGATTGATGCTCCCCAGCTCGTTGTTCACGTGAAAAAGGCTCACAAGCACCGTGTCTTCGTCCATGGCAGCCATGAGTTTCTCAAAAGGGATGTGCCCCGTTTCGTCGATGGCCACTTGCCGAAGCTCCATCTCCGATGCTTTAATGACATTTAAAATCGAAGGGTGCTCGATGTTTGTCGTCACCACATTTTTTCCCGCGCCCTTGTTTTCGATGGCGGAGCGAATGGCCGTGTTGTTGGACTCCGTGCCGCCGGAGGTGAAATACAGCTCGCCGCCTCGGCAATTGAAATAGTCCTTAATGCTTTCGCGAATGGCTTCCTTCTTCTTGCTCACGGCATAGCCGAATTGGTGCAGGCTGGAGGGATTGGAAAAATCCTCCTGCAATGCCGTGGTCATGGCGTCGATGACAGATTTCAGCGGCCGCGTCGTGGCGCAGTTATCTAAGTAAATCATTGTTGCCTCCTTTTCCTGTGGTATACTTGCCCCAGGAGGAAATTATGGTTTATTTCTTACAAATTTATTGTTCTCATTACGGCCCCAAGGCGCGCCCTGTGGCCTACGGCCTTCTCGGAGACGATTTCATCATCGAAGCGGAAGCTGCGGATCCCGCGGAGGATTGGATCGCCCCCTTAAACCGTGCCTTGGAGTCTTTACCTATACAGAATACCCTATATCTCTTTCACGGGCAATTTGAAACACGCATCCTTTGGCCTTATTTAACAAAAAAAGCCCGCGAGCGCCTGGATGTGGCGGCGGATCTTTTCGACGAAATTAAAAAACGTATGGCCATCGCGCCCCTCGCCTCCTATCGCCTGGCAAGCTTGGCCCTTCAAGGCGCCTTTGAGGGATCTGTGTGCGTCGGCGAGGATTTTCCCCGCTTCTTTAAAGAAGCGACGCCTGAGGCCCTCGTGGAGCAAATCAAAGGCAATCTGAAAGCCATGGCGGCGGCAGAAAACTATTTACAGCAGTTGAAGAGCTACCTGCGCCTCGGCGATGTGGAAATCGACGGATTCAGCCTTCATCCTTTTCAAATCACGGGAAGAACCGATTCCGCCATGGACCGCTACGTGCAATACGACGATCTGCTCTACGTGGAAAAGGCGGGCCGCTTCACCCTCGATGCCCCGGCGAAAATCCTTCCCTACGACGCCGATCGCCGCGCCCTCGTCCTTGAAAGCGACCTGCCCATCGCACAAAGCGTGCCGGCGCCGGAAGGCTATTTAATTTTTGCTTTGGATGGTGCGGTGTATTACGATACCCTACTTTCATTCATTCATGAACTCCGCAACAAAAGTCGATAATTCGCTACCTTAAAAGGCTCTGTCCTATCCATTGGGAGGTAATTCCTCAATGGATATTTTTGTGCAAAAAGATAGCTGCTTCAAAGCATTCCCCTTTTACATGGAACAGGCAAGGCGAAAAAAGCGGATAAGGGGAGCGGCGCACTTGCTTACGCGTCTACAAAAATCGATTTGGAGTGCTTACGGCAGCGTTGATTTCTCAAAGAGGGAAGGAGCACACAAAAAGATCAAGACGGTGAAAAGCGTATCATTTCCCAACGAAACTACTTTTCATTTGTTCAAAAGACCGGTGATGAGTGGCTTTTAGGAAAACAAAAAGGAGCCTAGTTTTCACTAAACTCCCCAATGGTTGACATAAGGTCGAGAAAAAAGTCTACAAAAAATCAATGATAGGTTCTCACTACCGATTTAGAACCCAAAGGTAATTCTCATCGTTCATCATCAGCGCAAAGCAACGATCCTTAACATAGGTATCAAAAGTAAACTTTAATCATTGCATTTAAAGTCTATCATAAAATAACACGAATCACTTGCCAAATCAGTAAAAATAATATCTGCATAAATTTCATGGTCTATCGTTTTATATATGCAGTACACTTCATCTACTCCATTTCTAATGATTTTTTTCCGCTTCAATTCCATTAATAGGTTTTTTATATTCTCATTTTTTTCAACTGCCGTCGGATCATACTTGAGGGTATTTTCTGTCTTATTCAAATTATCAATAAATTTTTTATGGTCTATTTTAGACTTAAAGACTATTTCATAAATTTCAAAATTTGAATCGTTTAGTCTTCTTGCTTCTGTCTCGTCTGAATTTATATTGAACATTCCAAATTTACTTATATATTTCTGGTGACTTATTCTGTAATCAATGGATGGAATAATTATTATAAACAAAAATAACCCGCCCAAAAAAAGCAAATACATTTTTTTCATTTAACACCACCAATACTAAACAGGCTCTATATTATCTATCGAGGAGTAGCCTCTTCAATGGATATTTTTATGCAAAAAGATAGCACTTGTTTTCCCTATTGCCTAAAATTAAATCACCACAAAATAATAAAGGGGGGCAAACAAGTGCAAAACAATATTACCACATTGCTTTTAGAAATCCAAGATGTGAAGGTGACGGGAGCGGAAGCGGATCACGGGGACAGAAAGAAATTGCTTTAAAAAGGGGCGCAGCCACTTGCAGCCACTTAAAGAAGCAGACTCAAAAGCTGACAAAGGGAGGAAAGAGCTGATCGCCACCCTGCTCGAGAAAAGCGATGGCATTAGAGTCGCGTATTTTTACCCCTATCCTTTCAAAAAAATAGCCGCTTCAAAGCATTCCCCTTTCACATTGAATAGGCAAGGAGACAAAAAGCGGACAAGGGGAGTCGCGCACTTGCTTACGCGTCTACAAAAATCGGTCTAGAGTGCTTACGGCAGCGTTGATTTCCCACAGAGTAACGGCTATGTGGAAGAAACGCACAACAAGATCAAGACGGTGAAGCACATCGCCTGTGAGATGCGCAAGCTTTACCATTTCCAGACCAAATAACTGTTTGTTCAACAGACTGATGATGAGTAACTTAGGAAAACATAAAGGAGCATAGTTCACTAAACTCCCCAATGGTTGACAATGGTTGACATAGAGCCGATTTTTCATGGAGGCTAAATTGTAAGAGATTGGCCAAAAAAGGCTGCCGGCAGAATGACCATGGCATTTGCTGGCAGCCTTTTTACTTACCCTCACATATCAAAAACCTGGCTGGGACTTTCCAAATAGAAAATTTTTTGGCGAATAGTAGCCCTGATGACATGCCGGGTCTCTCGGTCCCCCTTCTTGGTGACAAAGACCAGATCGTAGCTATCATCATCCGGATCCACTCTTGTAACAGAAACCAGATCCACACTGTCCAAAGTCTTTTCTCTTAGGGGGAAGTAGGGGTAATCCCCATTGGCCACCATCGTCTCCAGTGCCTCCCGGGTCATGACTTCCTTAAAGGGGTCATAGAGAGCGGGCAGATCCCGGGCCGCTTCTCGGCCAGCTTCCGGGTCTCCATCCAGTTTAATGACCTGGCCTGCCCGGCTTAGGTCTTCTTCCAACTGCCTCCAATCCTCTTCCTTGAAGTCCAGCTGGGCCAGATAGAGCTTGGCAAAGTCTTGGGCCAGTGCTTGGGCCGGGTCTTTGGTCTCTTTGGGACCACAGGCCACCAGGGTCAGGGCCAAAGCTAATAAACTAACTATAGATGCTCTTTTCATAACATCTCTCCTTTGCTTTAGTTGTTAAAAACTTACAATATGGGGGTTTCCATCTCCTTTTTCCGGTTATTCCGGTACTGTTTACCAACTCAATTTTATAGGCCCACATAAACCGGCCGAGCCTTACTCAATATGTCGCCATTACTATACCTAGCTGAATTTAACAATAATTTATCGACAAACATATTTCCTTCCTCACTTTTTTGTAATAAGTGGTATATAGCAAATTGTTTTAATCCGCACTATTATCTGCTTATAAGGCATAATCGCATCTTTTTAATATTTTGTCAAACGTTTGCACATTTAGCTGTTCTAATTCTATTCTCCTTTAACCTATAACTATTCAATGAATCTTTCATCCCTAGGCGCTGCTTTTGTTCATGGAAATGATTGGTTTTTCCCTTGATCAAACACTCATTAATTCATATCAAAAATATGGCTCTATGACAACCATTGAAAAGTTACTCCCCAATGAATAGTATAGAGCCATATTATAAAGACACAAAAAAAGCCGAGACAAACTCGGCTCATCTTGGCAGGAGTAGTAGGATTTGAACCCACGACATTTGGTTTTGGAGACCAACGTTCTACCACTGAACTATACTCCTATACGTGATGCTATTATACTAACAGATTTTTCACCTGTTTTCAATCCTTTTTTATATCACCAAAGGTAGGCATTGACATAAAAAAACTGTAGCCAAAGCTACAGCCCTCGAGTCTTTACTCAACTGGTGCCCAGAGCCGGAATCGAACCAGCGACACGCAGATTTTCAGTCTGCTGCTCTACCGACTGAGCTATCTGGGCTTAATGGTGGGCCCTCAGGGACTCGAACCCTGGACCTACCGGTTATGAGCCGGGAGCTCTAACCAACTGAGCTAAAGGCCCTCACAAATTGGCGGAGAAGGAGGGATTTGAACCCTCGCGCCCCGTGAAGGACCTACTCCCTTAGCAGGGGAGCCTCTTCAGCCACTTGAGTACTTCTCCTTATTGGCGGAGAGGGTGGGATTCGAACCCACGTGGGCGTGAACCCTAACGGTTTTCAAGACCGCCTCGTTATGACCGCTTCGATACCTCTCCTATTATGGTGATCCATCCGCGACTCGAACGCGGGACACCCTGATTAAAAGTCAGGTGCTCTGCCAACTGAGCTAATGGATCATAATGGCTGGGGCGACAGGACTCGAACCTGTGGAATGCCAGAGTCAAAGTCTGGTGCCTTACCGACTTGGCTACGCCCCAATAAGTTAATGGCGCACCTAGGAGGATTCGAACCCCCGACACACGGATTAGAAGTCCGTTGCTCTATCCTACTGAGCTATAGGTGCTCGTGGAGCGGGTGAAGGGAATCGAACCCTCGCAACCAGCTTGGAAGGCTGGGGCTCTACCACTGAGCTACACCCGCAGGTGAATATCGAAATAACTCCCGGTACTGGAGAAGGTCGATTCGAAGAACCGCATAGCGACCCAACTACCGCCTCAAACTTAAATTGGTAAAATGGTGGAGGAGAGTGGATTCGAACCACTGAAAGCTGAGCTAACGGATTTACAGTCCGTCCCCTTTGGCCAACTCGGGAACTCCTCCGAAAAGTGCTTTCGCACTGGAGCTGATGGGAGGACTTGAACCCCTAACCTACTGATTACAAATCAGTTGCTCTACCAATTGAGCTACACCAGCGCACATTGACAATTAATTAAGAGCTCATCTTTCAAAAACACATAAGGTAAACCTATGT
>NZ_JBBKBU010000026.1:0-33879 GCF_037892835.1 Peptoniphilus sp. HCN-40583 | reverse complement strand
CCGGCGATTACAGTTGTTCGCTCAGTTCTCTTTCTTTTTTGATAAGCTCTTCAAGCTTCGGTACGATGGCGTTTAAGTCGCCGACGACGCCGAGGTCGGCTACGTCGAAGATCGGTGCGCCTTCGTCTTTATTGACGGCGATGATCAGGTCGGATTCTTCCATACCTGCCAAGTGTTGGATGGCGCCGGAAATACCTAATGCCAGGTACAATTCGGGACGTACGGTTTTACCGGTTTGTCCGACTTGTTGGGATTTTTCGATCCAGCCGGAGTCGACAGCGGCTCTGGAGGAAGAAATTTCAGCACCCAGTTCGTGTGCCAGGCCGTCTAAGGCGTCGAAGCCTTCGGGACCGCCTAAGCCGCGACCGCCGGATACGAGGATGTTGGCTTCGGTGATGTCTTTTTTCTTGTTTTCGATTTTCAAGACTTCTTTTAAGCGAACAACGGGTTCGGCGTGGCTGAATTCGAATTTGTCTTCGATGATTTCGCCGTCGTCGGTTTGTACTTCAACGCTGGGCATAACGCCGGGGCGTACGGTAGCCATTTGAGGACGGAAGTCTTCGCAGACGATGGTAGCCATTAAGTTACCGCCGAATGCGGGACGGGTCATGCGAAGGAGTTTGCTTTCCGGGTCGATTTCCAGTTTCGTACAGTCGGCGGTCAAACCGGTGTGTACGCGGGCAGCCAAGTTCGGAGCCAAGTC
This sequence comes from Peptoniphilus sp. HCN-40583, assembly GCF_037892835.1. Classification (NCBI taxonomy): domain Bacteria; kingdom Bacillati; phylum Bacillota; class Tissierellia; order Tissierellales; family Peptoniphilaceae; genus Peptoniphilus; species Peptoniphilus sp. HCN-40583. The sequence goes on along the minus strand of NZ_JBBKBU010000026.1, from coordinate 33,176 downwards.
ACGGCCGATGGAGGTTGCACCGAAGAGCACGATTTCGGGTTCGTATTTTTTGATGATGCCGTAAACCATGTCGGCATAGTCTTCGCTTAAATATTCTTTTAAGCGGGGATCTTCGACTACGACGGCTTTGTCTGCGCCGTGGCGGAAGAGGATTTCAGCTTCGCCCTTGACGTTTTCGCCAATGAGCATACCGACAACTTTTTGACCTAAATCGTCGGCCAATTCGCGGGCCTTGCCCAGGAGTTCGATACCGACTTTTTCAAGTTTGTTGTCTCTTTGTTCGATAAATACGTATATATCTTTACTCATGTGGTTCTCCCCCTTAAATGATGTATTTTTCTTTAAGTTTTGCGAGAATAGCTTGTGCAGCTTCGTCAGCGGTTAAGTCTGTAAGCAATACGCCTGCTGCCTTACCTTGTTTCGGGAAGGATTGTTTAACGCGGGTCGGAGAACCTTTCAGACCGATGTTGGACAGGTCGAGTTTGTCTTCGATGTCTTTTAAGCCCCAAACGGTAATGGGTTTTTCTTCCGCTTCGTAGATGCCGCGAATGGTCATGTAACGGGGTTGAGCACATTCAGCCAAGGTGGTAATCAACAAAGGCATGTCGGCTTCGAGGATGTGGTAACGATCTTCGAATTGACGTTTAACGATGACTTTGCCGTTTTCAACTTTTACATCTTCCGCATAGGAAATGGCGGGGATGTTCAGGTGTCTTGCAATTTGGGGACCGACTTGTGCCGTGTCGCCGTCGATGGCTTGACGACCTGCGATAACTAAATCGTAGTCGATGTGTTCGATGGCTGCGGTAATGGTACAGGATGTTGCCCAGGTGTCGGCGCCGCCGAAAGCGCGGTCACTGACTAAGATGGCTTCGTCTGCGCCCATGGCGAGGGCTTCGCGAAGTGCGTATTCTGCTTGGTTCGGGCCCATGGAAAGTGCGTAAACTTTGACGTTTTCCGGATCTTGGTCCTTAATGCGCAAAGCGACTTCCAAACCGGATAAGTCGTCCGGGTTGATGATGCTGGGGACACCTTCACGGATCAAGGTGTTGGTTTTGGGATCCAAGCGTACTTCCGTTGTGTCAGGTACTTGTTTAATACATACCACTATATTCATGATAACCTCCTGTATGCTCTTATTTCAAAAGTTGGCTGCCGATAACGAGGAGTTGAACTTCGCTGGTACCTTCGTAAATCGACGTAATCCGCGCGTCTCTGTAAAGACGTTCGATCTTGTAGTCTTTGATGTAGCCGTAACCGCCGTGTACTTGAAGGGCGTCGTAGACGATTTCGTTGCAAGTTTCAGAGCAGAAGTATTTAGCCATGGAGCAAATCTTCGATGCGTCTTCGCCGCGGTCTTTTGCTGCAGCTGCTTCGTATACGAGAAGTTTGGCGGCTTCTAATTTAGCGGCCATTCTTGCGATCTTGAAGCTGATGCCTTGGAATTTAGCGATGGGTTGACCGAATTGAACACGTTCTTTAGCGAATTTAACGGCTTCGTCTAAAGCGGCTTGTGCAACACCGATGGCTTGGGCGGCAATACCGATACGGCCGACGTCCAAGGTCTTCATGGCGTTGGTGAAGCCTTTGCCTTCTTTACCTAACATGTTTTCTTTCGGTACGCGGACGTTTTCAAGTACGATGTCCGAGGTGGGGCAGCCGATGATACCCATTTTTTCTTCGGGCTTACCGAAGGATACGCCTTCGCTCTTTAAGTCAACGATAAATGCGGTGATGCCGGCACTGCCTTTGGCCTTCATGTCGGTCTTGGCATAGATAATGCTGTAATCGGCAATGGGTGCGCCGGTAATAAAGGTCTTGCGACCGTTAAGGATCCATTCGTCTCCGTCCAATACGGCGGTGGTTTTGGTGCCGCCGGCATCGGAACCTGCGCCCGGTTCGGTTAAGCCGAAGCAGAACATGAGCTCGCCGGTGGCGATTTTGCTTAAGTATTTTTCTTTTTGTTCGGGGGTACCGCTTAATTGAATCGGTGCGCCGCAAAGGGAGTTGGGACTCGATACGAAAACGGAAGCTACGGCGCTTTTCTTTGCGATTTCTTCCATAACAGTAACGTAGGCTACGTGGTCGCCGCCGGCGCCGCCTAATTCTCTGGGAACTTTAATGCCGAAGAATCCGGCTTCGCCCATTTTGCGAACGACGTCCAGGTCCAAACAGCCGGTTTCTTCAGCTGCATCCAAAACGTCATCGGTTAATTCCTGTTCAGCAAATTTAATTGCCAAATCCCGAATGAGTTTGTGCTCTTGCGTAAATTCCATGTTTTCCTCCTAATTTTTCTGCACTGTACTCATATGTACAGCCTGCGTTTGTCGAATTGGTAGGGACGTTTTCCCGGCACCCGGCAAATTCCGTTTTTTGCTTTATGCCGCGTCTTTTACCAACTAAATAAGATTTGGTCACAGGGAAGGAAATGAAAACCTTCTTGTATACCAGTATACCTCATATGCATAAACATCACAAGAAAAAAAAGCAAATTTCCAGGCTTCGTTTCCGAAGCCCGGATTTGCTTTTTTCAGATGTTTTGCCTACACCATAGGGTTTAGCGATAGTATTTGTCCATCATTTCTTTGAAGATGGGCAGGGATTTTTCGCAGGTTTCCGTGTTGACACAGTAGCTCAAGCGCATGAATGCCTTGGAGCCGAAGCCGGTGCCGGGAACGACGAGCATATCGTATTCTTTTGCCCGTTCGGAGAAGGTTTCGCTGTCTCCGTCCGGCGATTTAATAAACAGATAGAATGCGCCTGCCGGTTTTGCTACGACATAGCCCATTTCGGTTAAGCCGTCGAATAAGAGGTCTCTGTTTTTCTTGTAAACTTCGACATCGGCATCGACATCGACGCAGCGTTCGATGACTTTTTGCATCAAGGTCGGTGCACAGACGTAACCTAACGCACGGCCTGCGCCGCCGATAGCGGGCATAAGGTCTTTGTCTTCAACTTTTCCGGGAACGAGGATGTAGCCGATACGTTCGCCGGGTAAGGACAAGGATTTAGACCAGCTGTAGCAAACGACGGTGTTGTCGTAAATGCTGGGTACCCAAGCGACTTCCACGCCGTCGACGAGGACGAGTTCGCGGTAGGGTTCGTCACTTAAGATATAGATGGGGCGGCCGAATTCTTTGCTCTTCTTTTCGAGCATGGCTGCCAATTCTTCCAATGCTTCCTTGGAATAGATAACGCCTGCCGGGTTGTTCGGCGTGTTGATTAAGACGGCACGGGTGTTTTTCGTAATGGCCTTTTCGACGTCTTCGGTATGCAGTTGCATATCGTCACGGGGATCGACGAGAACCATTTTTCCGCCTTGGGATTCGATGAAGACGGTGTATTCAGGGAAGAAGGGTGCGAGAACGACGACTTCATCGCTGGGTTCTTCGATCAATGCTGCCAATGCAATGTTTAAGGAAGCAGCGGCACCACAGGTCATGTAGAGGTTGTCTGCGGTGTAGTCGGTGCCGAAGCGTTTGTTTAAGTTGTCGGCGATGGCTTTTCTCGTGGATTCCAAACCGTTACCGGCGGAGTAGCTGTGAACCGCTTGGGGCGCTTCGTTTTGGATGATGTCCAAAATTGCTTCTTTTACTTCCTTCGGTGCGGGAACGCTGGGGTTACCGATAGAGAAGTTCAAGACGTTTTCGGGACCGACGATTTTTGCACGTTCTGCGCCAAAACCGGCCAATTCACGGATAACGGATTTTTGTTTACCCAGAGAGGTCATAATTTTATTTGCCATATAAAACTCCTTTTTTTAATTTTGTTTTTAAGTGACAGGGGGGATTATGCGTTTTCCAACGCTTTGCGTTTTTCTTCGCGGATGGCTTGTTCGCGATAGGTATCTTCGCGGGTGCCGCCGAATCCGGTTGCCTTGCCGATGAAGCCGCCGATGACCGCACAGATAATGGCGGGGACGATCCATTCAAAGGCGAAGTTAGCCAAGGGTAAGGTGTTGATTTTTTCAACGAGGCTACCCAAAGCATTGCCGCCGTTCATTTTAGAGAACAGGTTGATGGCTTCGATGACGCCGATAGCGCCTGCGCCGATAACGCCGCCGATGAAGACGCCGTTGTACTTGATTTGGAAATCAAAGATCGATGCGAGGATTAAGAAGATAACGATGGGGAATACAGCCGTGAGTACGGGAACGGCGATTTTGATGATGCCTTCGACGCCGATTAAGGAGATGGCGAAAGCGATGACGTCAGCCACAATAACGATGTGTTTGTATTGTAATTTGCCGTCGGTAACATCTTCGAAGAAGTTCCCGCAGGTGGAGGTCAAACCGGTGGATGTGGTGAGGCAAGCCAGCGCAACACCTAAACCTAAGAGGAATTTACCTACGCCGCCTAATAAGGTTTCGACGGTGCCAAGTAAGATGGCGGTACGGTCCATATCCGGTGTGAACATGGAGCTGACGGTACTTCCGACGTAAACGAGGGAGCCGTAGACGAGGGCCAAGCAGATAAAGGCGATGATACCGATTTGGATGCTTGCTTTAACTTGGCTCTTGTCGTCGGTGTAGCCGCGGCGGATCAAGTCGGTTAAGACGATACCACTCATGAGGGATGCCCCAAGGGCGTCCATGGTTTGGTAACCTTCTTTAAAACTCATTTTAAAGAGTTCGGGGGTGTCGGTAGCAATGGCTGCTGCCGGCGGGTTGGCAATGGCTACGGCGGTAATAACCGCGAGGATGATTAACAGGCCCGGTGTGAGGAATTGGCCGATGTAGTCCAATACCTTGCCGGGGTTAAGAACCAGGTACAGGGTCAAGCCGAAGAAGACGACGGAAGTGACCAACGGGGGTACGCTGGGAAGGTTCGGTGCAATAAACATTTCGTGGGTCGTGGCACCGGTTCTGGGAACGGCGAAGAACGGCCCGATGATTAAAATACAGATAGCCGAGATAACAGCCGAGAATTTCCAACCGACGCGCTTTCCGAGGTCGATGGCCCGTCCGCCTAAACGTGCAGTGACGATAACGCCGAGTACGGGAAGAACCGGGTCAGAGAGAAGGAAGCCGAGTGCGGCGGTGAACCAACGGTCACCGGCTTCTACGCCCAGGTAGGGCGGGAAGATCATGTTACCTGCGCCAAAGAAGATGGCAAATAGTGCAAAACCACAGACGATTATGTCTTTTCTTTTAATTTCCATAAGCACTCCTTAGCCCTTTCGGGCTTCTGTGTTCGTAGCCTGAATTTACGATTACAGACCGTTTACGATGTTGATGGGCTTTTCGCCTTTTTCGATTCTTGCCATATTGTCGTAGGACCATTGGCTCATACGCATGAAAGAATCATCGGTGGTACCGGCAATGTGGGGCGTAATGGAGAAACGAGCCAAGCCGGTTTCATTTAAGTGGAACAAGGGATCGTCCGCTGTCGGCGGTTCCGGTGCGATAACGTCGATGGCAGCGAAGATCTTGCCTGCGTTTAATGCTTCAGCAACATCGGCATTGTTCATTAAGTCGCCGCGAGCAACGTTTACGATAATTGCGTCTTGTTTCATCTTTGCGATGGCTTCTTTGTTGATCATGCCGCGCGTGGAATCCAATACCGGTACGTGGTAGGAGATGATGTCGCATTTTTCGTAGATTTCGTCGAGGCTTAGGTATTCGACGTCGTATTCTTTTTCGAATTCTTCTTGACGGAAGACGTCATAGTAGTACATTTTGCAGCCGAAGGGTTTTAATAATTTAACTGCTTCGTGACCGATGGCACCGAGGCCGACGAGACCGACGACGCGGGAACCCATTTCAACTTGTCCCTTTTCGGTAAATTCTTTGTAGCTTTCTTTGAAGCCTTCAGCGCCTTTTAATTTAATCTTCATGTCTGCTTCGGGCATTCTGCGAAGGCTGGTGAGCATGTGGCCGATGGCCAATTCTGCGACGGGGCGAGCGTTAACGCCGCGGTTGTTACATACGTAGATGCCTTTTGCCTTAGCAGCTTCTAAGTCGATCTTGTCGAAGCCGACGCCTAAGGATTGGATCAATTTAACGTTTTCCAATTTGTCGATGACTTCTTTTCTGAAGAAATCGACGGGACCGCAGTGGATGACGTCAGCGTCTTTACATTGTTCCGCTAATTCTTCGTCGGAGCAGGGATAATTAATGTACTTGTAGTCCCAGTCTGCCGGTCTTTCCACGCCGAATTTTTCAACGTAGTTTTTGTTACAGGTACTTCTGATTTTTAACATTGTTTCCTCCTTCTTCTTGGATGTGAAATAGTTTTCCTACCGTTTAGCCGAATCCCCCTCTCGGGGGCGGCTAAACAAATTTATATACACGGGACACCGGTATACAGCTTAGATAATGTCTGCAAAAGTTTGAAGTGCCGTCTTCGCTTGTTCGAAGCTGACCATTTGTTGATCCACTTCGATCATGTTCATGGGAATACCTTCAGCTTGCAAGTCTCTGCGGACGATGGGGAAGTCGAACTCGTCGGTGTCGCTGAACTTGGTCAGGAGATAGACGACGCCGTTTGCACCGTGTTTTTTGACCTTTTCCGCGATAATGGGGCCTCTGAGTTTCTTTTCGTCGAAGACGAAGGTGTTGCCTTCGATATTGGCAAATACTTCGGCCAAGGCACGAACCGGGTTGCCGGTCTTTTCTTTTGCCGAGGCTTCGTATTGATTGGATTCGTGGATGACGTTGTCGTCAACAATGCCGAAGCCGAATTCTTCGAAGATCTTTAAGATGTCTTCCGAGTTGGCGATGATGCCGGTGGTGACGATTTTTTTGCCTTTAAATTCTTCTTCGGGCATGGCGCGAAGTGCTTCGTTAATGGCTTTTACCTTTTCAAGGTGTTCGTCCTTGGCATAAACATAGGCACTGGAGAATACGCGATTACGCAGAAGCGGCGTAATGGTGTTTAAGTGCTTGGCAGCCAATTCGTTGAATTCCAACATGGCTTTTCTATGTTCGTTGTAAAGCACGATGGCTTCTTCGATTTTTTCGTCGGCAATTTTTTCGCCGGCGATTTTTTCCAATGCATCTTTGAAGTGCAGGAATTGTTTTTCGTTGAAGACGATGCCGGCTTCGATCTTACGGTTTTGGCCGTAGGGGATGTAGAGCATGGGCACGTCGATGGCGCGTTTCCAGTTTTGGCTGAGGCCCTTTAAGCCGTCGCTTAAGTTGGTAATGACCATGCCGGAAAGCTTGTCCAGCTTGCCTTGAAGACCTAAGTCCATGGTACGCAGGATCAGTGAGGCGTAGAATGCGGGGAAGTATTCCTTGCTTTCTACGACTTCGCCTTCGGCGCCCCAAATGGTAATGGGGACCATGCCTGCGGCGTGGATGATTTCTTCCGGAACAACGCCCGGAGCCGAAACACCGATGACTTTCTTGCCTTCGTTTACATAGCGATCGATCCCTTTCAGGGCATCAATTTCTAAGGATTGAATTAAATCTACCACGCTCATCCTTATGCCTCCTTCGATTTCTTTTGCTTGTTCGCTTCCATGACTTCGATCAGCCCTTGGACACGGGTGTCATATTGGGCCTCGGAGAAGTTTCTCGGGTCTGCTTGGTCGCCGTCGAAGGTCGCCGTGGGAAGGCCGGTCTTTTCTCTGAAGTCTCTTTCCATTTGATAGGAAATGGCACTCCATTGTTTGCAGGAGCGGTTGATGTGAACGAGCATGCCGTCAACGTTGTTTTGCTCTGCGAGCTTCAAACGCATATCTAAGGCGCGTTCGTAGCTGATGGCATTGGGGGTGCCGCAGTAAGCTTGCATTAATTCCCTGGTGTTGTCATAGACGTAACCGAATGCGTCGGCATAAACGGTACCGACGACGTTGACGCCGGCGCCTTGAAGGCCCTTGTAGGTGTGGCGCAGGTGCGGCCAGCAAGCGATACCTTCGAAGATGATGCGGTATTTTTCTTCGCCCTTGAAGCCGGAGACACCGTCTTTGACTTTTTGGTCGAATTCTTCAGCCAAGCGTTCGAAAGCGATAGCGGATTCCAATTTACCTCTTGCACAAACGGCAACGGCCATGTGGTTGAAAATGTCGAAACCGTTGAAGGGCGAGGGGGTGTATTTGGAATAAGCCGTGGCGTCGAGCCATCCTCTACCGGTTCTGTCGGAGATTTCCATGACTTCTTCGAATTTTTCTTGATCCCATTTCCTGCCGGAAATTTCTTCCAGTTGTTTAATGGCGACGTCGAATTGTCCCTTTAAATAAGCGACGCGGTCTTCGCCGGCTTCGTATTCGTTGTTGTAGGGAACGTCGATCATGATAAAGGGAATGTCCAGGTCTCTTGCCAGGTTTTCATACCATTTGATCATGCAGTTACAGATGTTGTTGCAGCAAGCGACAAAGTCGGGTTGCGGCATGTTCAATTCGGGAATGTCCGTTTCTTCGGTGTAGGCCATGGAAATTCTGGCGTAAGCACAGATGTCATTGGAATAGCCTTCGTCTTCGGCAACATTACACATGCGTTCCCCGCCGCCTTTGGCTGCAACAGCCGCTGCGTGGTTTTCCGGATATACGACCTTAATGTCTAAGGTTTCCAGAATTTCTTGGGGGAAGTTCGATGCACACCAGCCCACCGGTTCGCCGGCGGCCTTGGCTTCTGCTGCTTCCTTGTAGCCGTTGCCGGCGATCATGGCGATCATTTTTGCCGGCGGAACGTCTTTATACTGTTCTCTGATTTGCGCTTCTCTTTCTTTTAACGATTCTTTAGACATACTCCATCCTTCCTTAATTCTTCTGTTGACAAGCTTCATAGGCGTAAAGTGCTGCGCCTAATGCACCTGCTAGTTGCGAATCTTCTGAAACTTTAATTTCGCAGTCCAATTCGTCTTCCAATGCGCGTACGATGCCGGGATTTCTCGAGACGCCGCCGGTCATGACCACCGGTTGTTTTAAACCGACTCTACGTGCCAGACCTGCCACTTTCGTCGCCACGGAAGCGTGAATCCCGCGAACGATGTTGGGAATGGGATTGTCTTTTGCCAGGGCGGAGATAACTTCCGATTCCGCAAACACCGTGCAGGTGGAGCTGATCGACGCTTTGGCCGTGGCTTCGGCATCGAGCTTTCCTAAATCGTCGATGTGCACGTCCAGGACGCGGGCCATGACTTCCAGGAAGCGGCCGGTCCCTGCGGCACATTTGTCGTTCATGAGGAAGTTTTGCAGCATCCCGTCTCTGACGGCCAGGGCCTTAATGTCTTGGCCGCCGATGTCTACGATGGTGCCGATGTCGCCAAACAGGAAAACGCCGCCTTTGGCGTGGCAGGACAACTCGCTCATGGTCTTGTCCGCCCCTTTAAAGGAGTTGCGTCCGTAACCTGTGGCTACGAGGTAATCGATGTCTTCTCTCTTAAGGCCGGTCTCGGCGACAACCTTGTCGATGACTTGTTGTGCGCCGGTGGTGCCTGCGCCTAAACTGACCACTTGTTTTGCCAAGACATCTTTTCCGTTCTTCAAAATCACTGCTTTTGAAGAAGTGGAGCCGATGTCGATGCCCATGGTTATAATGTCCACTTTCCCATCCTTCTAATTTCTCAGTATCGTTCGTTCAGCTTATTTATCCCATTCGTAAGCAATTTTGCTTTCGATGAGTTCCTTGATCTTGGCGTCGTCGTAGCCCAGTTCTTTTAAGACTTCTACGGTGTGTTCGCCAATGAGGGGGCCTTTTTCGTAAGGCGTTTTGCCCATTTCGTGGTAACGAACCGGTTGGTTAACGAGAATGCGTTCGCCGCTGGGGTATTCCATTTTGCGGAAGCAGTCGTTGGCCCAAGCTTGTTCGTCTTCCAGAAGTTCTTCCCAGTTCTTAGCCAATGCGAAGGGAATGTCCGCTGCAACGAGGACTTCGTTCCATTCGGCGATGGTCTTGGTTTCGAAGCGTTCCATAATGGCATCGTAAAGCTTCGGTCCTAAGCCGTTTTCGATTAAGTTTTGTACGGGGAAGTACTTGTCTTTTTCGTCGCCTAAGAATTCCGTGAGACCCAATGCCGTCATGAAGCGTTCGAAATAGGTATTGTAGTCGGGCATACAGGTTTGTACGTAGCGACCTTCTTTACTCTTCCAGCAAGCCAGGAAGGGGTTCGGGGAATTGCGAATGTCGATGGGGTATTTTTCGCCGTAATCGGTGTATTGAGCAGCTTGAACCATCATACCCATGTTGAAGATAGCGGTTTCGAACAAGCTGGTTTCAACTTTTTCGCCCTTGCCCGTCACTTTTGCATGATAGAGAGCTGCCAAGATACCGGCTGCTAAGTTCATGCCGACATTGTGGTCGCCGACGCCGGGTACGACGTTCATGGGGACATCGGATTTTTGTCTCAATGTTTCCAAATAGCCGCCACGTGCGAAGAAAGAGGTAAAGTCAAAACCGGGAAGGTCTTTGTCCGGGCCGTATTCGCCGTAGCCGGTGCAAATACCGTAAACGAGTTTCGGGTATTTTACCTTTAAGGTTTCGTAATCCAAGCCGGATTTAACCAAGGCTTTGGTACGCCAGTTGGTAATTAAGATATCGGCTTCGTCCAATAATTTGAAGAGGATTTCTTTTCCTTCTTCCGTACGGGTGTCGATGGAGAGGCAGCGTTTGTTGCCGTTTTCCAATTCCCAAGTGGTATTTTCGTGCATATCCAAGGGTCTGCCTTCAGAAGGGGCAGTGTAGCGAAGGGGGTCGCCGTTTTTTTGTTCGATTTTAACGACGTCTGCGCCTAAGTCTGCTAAGAACCGACCGGTTGTAGCCGCTGCAATAAATGTGGCCAGTTCAACAACCTTTACACCTTCTAAAAGTTTTCTGCTTTCTGTCATCTGATCCTTCCTTTCAAGTCCTTCGGGACTAACATCCCCATAACCTTGACAAAATTACTACTTAACAATCTTAACGATCCTAAACTTTTTCAAAATAACTTGAAAATTTCGGATCGCTGAGAACCAATTCGTGGACCGTGTTAATGTGCACGTCCGTGGCATCCAGCGCTTCGTTTAAATTCCGCGCTTCGATAGCCCTTAAAATGCGGTGGTGTTGATCCACCAAGATCGACAGGGACACGCCGCTGTCGACGTAAATATTGCGCCATCGGGCAATATGAAGAAGGTGATCGTCCAATAAGTGCAGCACGTCTTGCGAGTCGTTGGCGCCTAAAATAAAGTTGTGAAACTCTTCGTCCAGAAGGCGGAAGCGCTCGACGTATTTTGTTTCGCCGACAAAACGCCTCTGTTCTTCCAGATTGGCCTCCATCTTCCCGTAAATGTCTGATTTATCAACGGGACACTTCATAAAACCTCGTAAAACTTCTTTTTCTACTGCCGCCCGTATAAACAGGGCTTTGCGTATGTAGACCGGGTTTACCAAGCTTACGTAGGTGCCGCGTTGCGGGTAGACGACTAAAAATTTTAATTGTACCAAGCGCGCAAATGCGCTCCGAACTACCGACCGAGACACATCGAATTGACGGCTGATAGCGTTTTCGCTGATGCCCATACCCGGATACAGCGTCAGGTCGATGATCTGGTTCAGAAGTGCCTGATACAGGGTGTCCGAGTTGGTCCTGCTTTCCATACACGTCTCCTTCTTGTCTACTAGTCTACTATGTCATAAAAACAATTGCAAGTTGTTTTTATATTGTGTAATAATCCAACTTCCATATTCGAATCTATTCTATCATACTTCGCAAAAGCCGTGTTTAACCTGTTTTTTCTTTTCCGATTTTTTTCCAATGAAATTGCATCGCTGCGGGCAATTTTTGCAATAGTTTTCCCGTTCTCGCCTTAAAAAATTCATCCCCCGAGATTTTCTACAGTATTTATCTGCTTTTTTCTGTTTTTTCTCTTGATAAAAATTTCATTTGTAGTAAAGTATTACTTGTATACAAGGAATTATAGCCCACGCATTGAAAAAGATAACGCTTTCTGCAGCGAAAACATAGGAGGTCACCATGGACTATAACAAGACCCTCGGGCACATGCCTTTTTTATGGCATGAAATGTATCCCGAACGCGTCGCCATTATACATAAGGAGAAGGAGTACACTTACAGGGATTTACACCATATTTCTCTGTCTTTCGCCGCGTACTTCGCCACCTCGGGCATCAAGCGAGGCGATCACGTGCTTATTATGGGCAAAAATTCGGCAGACTGGATTTTCGCCTTTTTCGGTTTGCAAATGCTCGGTGCCGTCACCGTGCCGGTGAACCCTTCTTTTACGACCTCTGAAATCGCACAAATCATGGACATAGTCGGCGCCAAAACCGTGGTGACCAACGGACAGCAGGATTATGCCCAACACATTCGCGACCTCTACAAAATCAACAAGGATTTCCACGTCCTCTACACCAACGAAGGCTACAATTATTCCCACTTGCTGAGTTTAGAGCTTGCCGATAATCCCACGGAAGTGGCGTGCATTCTCCTCACCTCCGGCACCACCGGCGTGCCCAAGGGGGTGCAGCTCACTCACAGAAACCTTATTTCCAATGCCGATACCATGGTAAAAGTCGTCGGTTGGGACGAAACGGATCGCTTCTTGCTCTGCGTACCCATGTTCCACTGCTTCGGCCTGTCGGCCACGGCTTTGTGCGCCTTTATGTGCGGCGGCTCCGTGGTGATCTTGGATAATGTGAAGTCCTACAATCAATTGGCCTCCATCGGCCGCTACAAGATCACGGTCTTTAACGGCGTGCCCACCCTCTTTATCGTGGCCATGCGCCACAACAATTTGGAGGACTACGACCTCTCCTCCTTAAAGAGCGGCATTATCGCCGGCTCGCCTTTGACGCCGCATGAATATGAAACCATCAAATCCGCCTTCGGCTTCGAGCATTTGATTCAGTCCTACGGCCAGACGGAGACCTCCCCCGCCGTTACCTTGGTGCGCCCCGGCGAAAGCGAAGAAATTGCTTCCACCAGCGTGGGCACCCCCATCGACGGCGTGGAAGTGGCCATTGTGGACAACAACCACAAGGAACTGCCTCCCCATTATCCCGGCAACATTTTCGTTCGCGGCATCAACGTCATGGTCGGCTACATTAACGGCAAAAACCGCTACACGGAAAAAGACTGGCTCTGCACCGGGGATGTGGGCTACAAAGACGAAGCGGGCCACCTTTATATTTCCGGCCGCACCAAGGACATTATTATTCGCGGCGGCGAAAACATTTCCGCCATTGAAATCGAAAATGTGGTGAAGGAGCTGGACTTTATCGATCAGGCCCGGGTGCTGGCGACGCGGGACGCTTTTATGGGCGAAGAAGCCTGCCTCCACATCTCCCTGTTGGAAAAAATGGACGAAAACAAGGTCAAGGACATGATCCGCCACTACATCCACCACAAATTGGTGAAGTACAAGGTGCCGAAATACATCGTGATTCACGACGCTCTGCCCACCAACGGCACGGGAAAAATCGACGACAAGGCCCTTATCGCCTACATGAAAGACCATTTGAACTAAGAACCGACCGCTTCGGCGGTCTTTTTTTATTGCACATTTGCCGGCGGGTTTTCGCACGCAAAAAAAGGACGGTTTCCCGTCCTTAAGCCAAGTGCATTTTTTCCGGTGCGAAGATCCGCGGATCCATTTCCTTCACATTCGCCGCCACTTTCGGCGGAAAGGCCATGTGGGCCGCAATGTCTTTCTCAATGTCTACCCCCGGCGCCACTTCCGTAATGAGGAAGCCTTCTTCCGTAAGCTTCATGACGCAGCGGTCCGTAATAAAGGTGATGTCATGGCCCTGCTTCAAGGCGTAGGCGCCGTTAAAGGTTCTTTGGGGCAGGGCGTCGATAAATTTCATGCGACTGCCCTCTTTGTCGATGACGAGCTTGCCCCCTTCCACGTGTTCTTCCAGGCCCCCCGTGGTAAGGGTGCCTACGAAGAAAATCCGCTTCGTGGCTTGGGAGATGTCGATGAAGCCGCCGCAGCCGGCGAAGCGCCCGCCGAAGCTGGACACATTAATGTCGCCTTTTTCGTTCACTTCCGCAAAGCCCAAAAAGGCCACGTCCAATCCGCCGCCGTTGTAAAAATCAAATTGCTGACTCATGGGCATAACGGCGTGGGCATTTAAGGCCGAACCGAAATTCGCCCCGCCAAGGGGCACGCCGCCGATAATGCCGCATTCCAAGGTGAGGGTGATGGAATCGCTCAGGCCCTCTTCCGCCGCCACGTGACCCACGGCCTCGGGCATGCCGTAGCCTAAATTCACCACATCCCCCGGGCGAATCTCCATGGCCGCCCGGCGGGCGATGATCTTCCGCTCGTCCAAAGGCGCGTCCTTCACCTTGGCCACGGGCCGCTTCGTGTGCCCGGCGATGGCCGGATCGTAATATTCGGCCACGGTCTGGCGGTGGGTCTTTTCAGGCTCTGTGGCCACCACCACATAGTCCACGAAAATTCCCGGAATCACTACGCGGTTGCGATCCAAGGATTTGCTGTCCGCCGTGTACTTCACCTGCACGATGACCTTGCCGCCGCAGGCCTTGGCCGCCATGGCGATTTCACGGGCATCGACGATCCCCGATTCCTCTTCCATGGTAATGTTGCCCTGCTCGTCGGCGGTGGTGCCTCGAATGATGGCTACGTCCACAGGCTGGGCCTTGTAGTACAAATACTCTTCTCCGCCTAAGGTGACGACTTCCACCAAATCTTCCGTGGTGATGTTCGTGAGCTTGCCGCCCCCTTCCCTCGGATCCACGAAGGTGTGCAGGCCGATGGTGGTCAGTACGCCCTTTTGTCCGGAGGACAGGGCCCGGTACATTTTCGACAGCACCCCTTGGGGGAAATTGTAGGCCTCGATTTCGTGCTTGGACGCCTGCTCCGCCAAGCGGCGATTGCGGGCGAAATGCCCCGTCAAATAACGGCGCACCATACCCCGGTGGGAGATCTCCGTAATCCCCTCGTCCCCGTTGTTTCCCGTGCCCGCCGCCTGAAACAGGGTCATGTTCCGGGGATGGCCCTCCTCCAAAAAGCGATTGCCGATTTCTCGCAACAATTCGCTGGGCGTCGTGGCCAACAAAAAGCCCGATACGGCCAAAGTGTCTCCGTCCTTAATCAGTCGCGCCGCTTGTCGCGCATCGATTCTCTCCATTCCTTCGTCCTCCTTTATCTAGTCCGTTTCAGTGTATCTTAGGCAAAAAAAGAAGTCAAACAAAAAGGAGCCCTAGGGCTCCCTTGATAAATCATTTCACGGTCTCGAGGATCTCATATGCTTTCCCCATGCCGTCAGTGTATGCTTTTTTCAGAACCGGATCCTTCACACTCGGCTCTTCCGCCCAAAGGAAGATCAGGCTGTTGTCTTTATTGTATCGAAGCAGATTGTAGTCCCCATTTATTTTCTCCAATTCCTTTTGATTGACCACTTGGAAAGTGCCGATGAGGCCGCTACCCTTTTTCGCTTTTTCATTGGTCTTTTCGAAGAGCACGACCTTGCCGCCTGTTTCTTCCGCGCCGATGGCGTCTTTATAGGCCTTGGGAATTACCATGGATATATCGCCCACCTTCACGGGGTCGGCTTCCTTAAATACGTCGTTTATTTCCACGGTTTTCAAGATTTCCTTCACCAGTTGATTGGATTTCGTGTAGCTGTCACAAAGCTTTTTGTTCCCGGTATCCACCACTTGCACGTCGCTTGCAAATGTACAGAGGGTGTAGAAGTAATTGCCCTTGGCGAGGAGAATGGCGGGCACCGGTGAATCGGGATTCGCCATGGTCGTGATTTCGCCGATGCGCCCCATGCTCTCTTGGGCGTCGTGATTCATTTTGTCGTAGAAGGTCACTTGATGATGGGAATAAGTAATCACCAGCTGCTTTTCCCAATCCTTGGGCAGGGAGAAAGTCGCATTGCCGTAGGTCACGGTCTTCTCCGGCGTAAAGGCGGCATCTCCCTTGTAGGCGCCGACGACGGCCGCCCGATTGTTTTCGTCCCAAGTGACGGGGAGCTTCATCCCCTCGGCCAAAAAGCGCAGAGGCACGTAGGTGCGGTTCTTTTCGATAAAGGGGGCCACGTCCATGGTCATTTTTTCGCCCTTCGCCACGAATTCTTTTTCGCCGACGACCATTTTAACATCGCCGACGGTGACGGTCTTGCTCTTCTTGTCCCAATCTGCTTTCACGCCCATGGCTTCCGTGACACTTCTTACGGGAAGAAACAGGCGATCCTCCCGCACAATGGGCTGTTCCTTGTAGTCTCTCGCATCGATGCCGTTAATGTAGAGGGTAATGGGCTCTGCAGCAAAGGCCAGGCCGGGAATCATGGCGAGAGCCAGTGTTAATCCGAGTAATTTTTTCATAGCAACCTCCTTTTTCTTTATTTTCTGCTTTTATTATACCCTCCCCGTTAAAAAGTAACGTCTTTTGAAATTCACCGCACAAAAAAACCTTGCGATTCTTTTACCGCAAGGTTAAATGTCCACGACTTCACCGAAGCCCAGCTCCTTCGCCAAAGCCAAGAGCCGCTCTTTTTCTTCTCGATCTGGGGCGCGCAGTTCGTCGATGAATTCGTCCCTAACACCGAAATGGCGATAGCTGATGAGCTTCGCCCGAGTGGTGTGAATCCTTTCGCCCAACACCTTCGCCGCCTCCCGAAGGCTGTGCTCGTTGTCCAGTGTGTCCAGGAGCACGAAGCGCAGCTCTTCGACCTTGCCGTGCTCGGCGAGGTAAGCGAGGTTTTTCTTCACCACCTCGTTGTCCCGACCCGTGATCCGAAGGTGATCTTCCTTCTCCCAGGCCTTCACATCCAACATGACCCCGTCGGAAATCTCGAGGAGGCGGTTTAAATCCCCCTTGGAGAAATCCAGGCCGCCGTTGGAATCGATGAGGGCCGTGAGGCCTCTTTCTTTCGCCATTTGAAAGAGGGGGATCAGTTCCTTCGCCTGCAAAGTGGATTCGCCGCCGCTCACGGAAATCCCTTCGATAAAAGGCATGGCCTTTTCGATTTCCGCCATTAAATCCGCGGCGCTCATGGCCCGCACCTTCGGCGAGGCACCGTGGGTGCAGGTGGCGATACACTTGTCGCAGTCCACGCATGTCACCGGATTCCACACCACTTTGCCCTCCACGAAAGAAAGGGCATCCGCAGGACAAGTGGCCACGCAGTCGCCACAGTGTATGCAGCGGTGAATGGTCTCGGGATTGTGGCAGTATTTGCAATTGAAATTGCATCCCTGGAGGAAAATAGCAAAGCGATTCCCCGGACCGTCCACAACGCTCATGGGAATCAGCTTGTTGACGAGAAGCATTAAACCCCTTCCACCTTCCGGTCCAAAATGCCGTACTTTGTCAGGGGATCGGCGGCGTATTGCACCGTGTCGTAGGACACTTGCTTGCCTGCCTTAAAGGCTTCCACGTCGGATTTTTTCACGAGGTAGCCCGTGACGCGGATGAGATCGCCGTCGTCGTTGTAAGCGGAAAGGTAGCGGTTCCCCAGCTTGAAGCCGCCCTTAAACACGTCCAGCACCGCCTTCGGGTTTCTCTTCGCCGTTTCGTCGAAGGGGAAGTGATCGCCGACGCCAGAGGGGAAGTATTTTTGGAACTTCGCCGCTTGGCGAATGTGGCTGTAGAGATCCGGCTCTTGGCCGATGGGAATGCGGTGGGCCGCCGTGGTGCCCTCATCATTTGCCGCACCCACTTGGGCGTGGAGCATAAAGCGGTGGTTCCACACCGGGCTGTAGGCCGATTCAAATTGGCCGACACGCTCTTGGATAAAGTCCATGACGCGAATGCCCATGGCGTCCGCCGCCTCGTCGATGCCGTACTTACCTTCCACGCCGTCAAGCTTTAAGAGGGCTTCCGTGCATTCCGCCAGGCCCACCATGCCGAAGAGGCCGACGAAGTTGTTCAGGTCGATGAAATCTTCCTTCACGAGGAAATTGGATTCGAAGAAGGCCGTTTCTTCCACCAAATAGCGAATCTTCGATTCCATAAAGTGGAGCATGGTGTCGATGGCGTGGGGCAGATTCTTTTCGAAGAAGCCTTCCACGCTGTCGGCGCCCAAGGCGATTTTGTTCAAACGCAGGCGGCTCAAGGTAAAGGCGCCGCCGTGTTTCGGAAGGGCGTTGTAGCAGGAGGCGATGCCGTAGGGAACGTCGCCGAAATCGGCGCTGTAATAGGCGTCGTTGGCGAAGGCCGGATTGGCGCAGGTCAAGCTGCAGGCCAATGCCTTTTCAGCGAAACCGTCCGGTGTCTTTTCCTCGTCGTAAAGAAGCGTCATGTTCGGCGTCACAATTTGCAGCTCTTCCAAAAGCTCCAGGAGAAGATTCCCCGTCTTCGTTTCGTAGGGGCCGATGTTGGCGTGGCAGAAAGAGTCGTCGACCGTGCGGTCCAGCTGCATTAAAAAGCTCTTTAAAATCGCCCGTGCGTCATCTTCACCGGTCTTTTCAACAAAGGGCTCGAGGAGATCGTCCAATGCGCCGATGTAGACCGGGAAGCGGGTGATGCTCGGGACGTGGTGATACATAATCAAAAGGGCCGTCGTGGCTTCGATGAGCGTCTTCGGCGGTTCGA
Source organism: Peptoniphilus sp. HCN-40583 (assembly GCF_037892835.1). Lineage (NCBI taxonomy): Bacteria > Bacillati > Bacillota > Tissierellia > Tissierellales > Peptoniphilaceae > Peptoniphilus > Peptoniphilus sp. HCN-40583. Next base: position 14,724 of record NZ_JBBKBU010000026.1, on the reverse strand, counting down.
TGCGCAAAAATTCACTGCCCTCTTTCAAAAACTTTTCGTAATCGGGCAGAATGTAGCGCGGCGCATAGGGGGCGTGGCCTTCGTCTAAATCGCAAATTTCCCCCTTGGCGTAGAGGTCGTAAAAGGCGTCGTCATCGGCCACGGGGTAATCCAAACTGTTTTCCGCAAGCTTTGCCAGGCGGAAAGTTTGTTGCTCGTAGGTTTGCGCCCTGTCCTTTTGCACGTCCCGCACCGCTTGATGAAATTCGTCCATGGTGAAAAAGCGTTCCATAATAGCCTCCTGTCGTAATAAATCGTCCCTTTTTTCTTAACTACAGTGTATACTTATTTGTAAGAAAAAAAGATGCCACATGGCACCTTTTAGGAGGAAAGTATGAATTTTCAAGAACTTTTTCAGAGCCTTGGCGCCCCGGCCATCGCCTTTCGCCCGGGAGATGTGCTCATGTACCCCGACAGTGCCGAATTTTCCATCCTGCTCTTGGAATCCGGCACCGTGGAAGTGTCCCGCTACGCCCAAGACGGGAGTCGCATTCTGCAAAGCTTCATGACCGCGCCCCAATGCTTGGGGCTGATCGAAAGCCTCACCGAAAGCCCCGTCCTCTCCGGCGTAAAAGCCGTCACCGCCGGGCGCTACTACAGCCTGAGCTTGAAGGATCCCATTTTCCAAAAGCCCGAGGTCCTTATGCTACTCTTGCGCTACTTGGCGAGCCTCAGCGAAGAAACCATGCGGCAAAACGCCGAGGAAAAACACCTGTCGAAAAAAGACCGCCTGGCCTACGCCATCTACAAAAACACCAAAGCCCCCTTCCCCGCTGCATTGCCCCTGAAGCGGGAAGACCTGGCGGATCTTTTGGCCATCCCAAAAAGGAGCTTGTATCGGTATTTAAATGAACTGGAGGAAGAGGGGTGTATTTTTAGAAAAAACGGAAAAATTTTTGTCGGCGAGGAAGGACATCAGTTGCTGGCAGATAAAATTAAATGATTTTCTCTTTACTTTTCGCACACCCTTTGTCCTTGCTTTCCGAGGGCTCACTTTTTGTAAATAATTCCCTTCTGGTTCTTACACACCATGTTATCAAGCGTTACTCCCGGGGGAGGGAAAAAGGGCGTTCGGTTGTGGTGTGTGATTTTTTAAATGCGTAGCTAACTGTATAGCATGGTCTTTCTTTTTCGCTTAAAATACCATTTCCACACGGTTCTGAAACCCGGGGAAGGGGCCAGGGCGTTGCGATTCGCCCTCTGCCCCTTCCCCGGGGCCCCATCCCCTTTCATGACCTATCCCGACGAGCGTAGCGAGTCGTGGAAGGTCAGATGCAGTCTTACACCGTTTCGAGAAGGCGAAGCCGTCTCGAAGCGGATGTATAGTTGTACCACCCACAAACGCCTTCTAGCAGTGCAAATGCCTGACGGCATTTGATTCCTGTTGGGCCGCGTCGCCAAAAAGAAATTTTGAGTTGGGCGAAGTTACTTTTACGCCAGGAATAATTCTTCGCCCAACTCACTTTCCCTCCCCGGGAAAAATTCGCAAAGGTATCAGTTGTGAAAGAGAAAATAGGATTACGAATCACATGAAATAAATCAATTAATGGCTGTTTTGCTCCATATCGATAATATGATCCACGACGATCATCATGGCCACGGCCACATCGGCGTAGTCGTCGTCGATGACGTCGATGACGAAGGTGTCGCCCCAGGCGAAGACTTTCTTCTCGATGGCCGCCACTTCTCGGTCGGCATTATCTAGAATCCGAAAGTCCCAAGAAAGGATGTCGCCTTCGAGGCGCAGATCGCTTCCCTTGTAGGCAATGTCGATTTTCTTTTTGAAAAGGGAAAAGCGGGCCTTGATGTCCATGACATCGCCGTTTTCGAAGCGCACGTGATAGGTGGGCATGAGGTGCATGAGCTCCTGTTCAACGGAAAACAGCGGGTTTTTCTCCCCGTCCGAGACATGAACGTCGTAGCCGAAAAATTTCAGATTCTGGTCGATGTAATAGACCGGCGCCTCGGATTCGTCGGTGACGGCGTAGTGATCTTCGAGTTTTAATACTTTCTGCTTTGCGTAAAGACGATACATCATGACCTCCGGTGGATTTTTTTATTTTTTCTTTTTTCTCTGTTTTATTATACCCACAGAAGAGGGCTTGGCCCATGGCGAAGCATGTTACATGATGTTTTTTTCTTCGCTTAAAATATGTTCTTTTACGGTTTTGAGACCCGGGGAAGGGGCCAATCTTTTAAACGCATAACAAATAGACTACATGGTGATTTTCTTTCGCCTTTTTCCATTAATTTCATAGGACTTACACTTTGTGTGTCGCGATCCTATTTACTCTTTCTCAACTTATATCTTCGCAATTCTTTCCGGGGGAGGGAAAAAGGGCGTTGCGATTCGCCCTTATCCCTCCCCCGGACCCCCACCCTTTATCCCTAACGCTTTCATAAAGTGCGGAACCCTAACGGGTTCCGATTCCTGTTGGGCCGTGTCGCAAACGAAAGAAATTGAATTGGGCGAAGAATTCTTATTGGCGAAAAAGAAACTTCGCCCAATTCAAAATCATTCAAGAGCGAAGAAGCCAAATACAAATCAAATGCCGTCAGGCATTTGCACTGCTAAAAGGCGTTTGTGGGTGGATGGGGATGTACAACTATACATCCGTTTCGTGAAGGCTACGCCTTCCCAAAACGGTGTAAGACTGCATCTGACCTTCCAACGACTCGCGACCCTCGTCGGGATAGGTCATGAAATCGCAACGCCCTAGCCCCTTCCCCTGGTCTCAAAGCCATGAAAGAGCAATTTTTTAGCGAAAGAAGTAACTTGATTTCTCCATATATACTAAGCGTTTTAACGGTGTGCTAAAACAAAAGAAAAAAACTATTTTATAAAAAACATCCTCCTATACATCATTCCTCGCACAAACAGCTCTTCAAACCGCATCTTATACCGCCTCCCCCAGGAGGAAAACCGCACATACACTTCCCCCTCTTCCTCCACCACCTCCGTGATCGTCACCCAATGATAGCGGAAGGCTTTATGGGGATGATTGGTATTCAACAGGGCCACGGGGCGATCACCATTTAGCGCACGAAGGAGAAATGCTTTGATCTCTTCATCGGTTGCATGGGGCTTTAAAAATTCCGCTTTGTATTTCCTCCCCATGGGGCCCATGGCACGAAGGAGGATGCCCCCGGCGGCGATGCCCCAGGGCCTCGGCGGGGCGAAGCGGAGGATCTCGCCCATAAGCTTCAGGGCCTCGCCTCTGTCTATTCGTCGTTTGCCTTCGGTGTAGGCGATAAGATTGGCCAAGGCGGCGATGCCGCAGGCCCGATCCGCCGCGTAGGTGCTCTTTTCTCGAAGCAGGCTTTGATCGAAGCCGTAGCCTCCGTCTACGTCGATGAAGTTTTTGTGTTTTAAAGCGGCCAGGGTCTTCATGTGTACGACCTTTCTTTTCGGGTAGGTATAATAAATAATAGTTTTTTTATGAAAAGGATGGTGAAATGAAACAATACATTAAACCCTATATACCCTTAATTATCGGCGAAGTGCTACTCATCGCCCTGAGTATTTTGGCGGATCTTTACCTGCCGCGGCTCATGAGCCACATTGTGGACGCCGGGGTGTTGCGAGGCGATGTGCCTTTAATCATCAATAAAGGCATGGCCATGATCGGTCTCGCCGCACTGTCGGTGCTGTTAATGACGGTGGCGGGACTCATGGCGGCGAAGATTTCCATGGGCTTTGCCCGCGACCTACGCAGCGGCCTCTTTGCCCACGTGCTCTCTCTGGATTTTCCCTCCTTCGAGACCTTCGGCGCCCCCTCGATTTTAACTCGCGCCACCGACGACATCAGTCAGCTGGAGCGCATGGCCGTGGTGGCCCTTCGCCCCTTGGTTCGCGCGCCCCTTATGTTTCTCGGCGCCACCTACATGTGCCTCACCACCGACGTAAAGCTTTCCGCCATTATTTTGTTCTGCGCCCCCATGCTTCTCGCCGTGGTCATGACCATCGCCCGTACATCCATTCCTTGCTTTCGCCGCATTCGCGAACTCATGGACGAGATCAACCTCCACTTTCGGGAACGGCTCACGGGGATTCGGGTGATCCGCGCCTTCCGCAAGGAAAGCTACGAAGATCGCCGCTTCGACGAAGTGAACCGATCCATGCGCCGCACCTCGGAGCAGGTGAATAATTACCTCATTACCATGCTTCCGGCCTTTAATTTAATCTTTAACCTCACCATGGTCGCCGTCCTCTACTTCGGCGCCGGCCGCATCCATGCCAATGCCATGGAAGTGGGAGATCTTATGGCCTTTATTCAATACGTGGTGCAGATCATGTTTGGCCTCAGTATGTTCGCCATGCTCTTCGCCATGTACCCCAACGCCAAGGCCGCCTACGACCGCATCGTGGAAGTCCTCCAAACGCCGCCGGCCAGGGAAAATGTAAAAGCATCTTTGCCGGATACGAAGGAAACCTCCCTCGTCTTCGACCACGTGAGTTTTGCCTACCCCGGGGCGGAGCGGCCCGTCTTGTCGGACATTTCCTTTGAAGTGAAGGCCGGGCAAAAAGTCGCCATAATCGGCGGCACGGGCAGCGGCAAGAGCACGATCTTAAAGCTCATCCACCGCTTCTACCACGTCTCCGGCGGCGAAATCCGCTTAAACGGCGTGAACATCGAAGACCTTTCCGCCAAAGACCTGCGCAGCCGCATGGGCTATGCGCCTCAAAAGGCCATGCTGCTTTTAAGGAGCGTGCGGGAAAACATCGGCCTGTCCCACGATATGCCCTTAACTGACGAAGAGGCGGATCGCTACCTTTCCATCGCCCAGGCGAAGGACTTCGTTCACGGCATGGAAGAGGGCGTCGATGCCATCGTGTCTCAAACGGGGAAAAACCTCTCCGGCGGACAGAAGCAGCGCCTCTCCATCGCGCGGGCGTTGGCGAAAGCGCCTGAGGTGCTTCTCTTCGACGACGCCTTTTCCGCCCTGGACTTTCAAACGGACAAGGCCCTGCGCCGCGCCCTGGCCCCCATGACGGAGCACACCGCCACCCTCATCGTGGCCCAGCGGGTCATGACGGTGTTGGACTGCGACGAAATTCTCGTTCTGGACGACGGCAAAATCGTCTCCCGAGGCACCCACGAGGAGCTCATGAAGTCCTCCACCCTGTACCGAGAAATCGCCGCCTCTCAATTGGGAGAGGAGGTGCTCTATGCCTAGACTTAAAGGCGTTACGGAGCGGGATCGACGGAGTCTTCGAAGCGCCGACAGCCGCCGCATTATGAAGCGGCTCATCGGCTATTTAAATCAAGACAAACTGCCCATGGTCCTGGCCATTCTCTTTACGGCCACAGCCACCATCATCGACATCTTCACGCCCTGGATTTTGGGCCTGGGGATCACGAACATCTACGATTCCGTGAAGGCGGGGGCGGGCATCGACTACGGTTATTTAAACCGCATCGCGGCCATCCTCCTCGCCATGTATGTAACCTCCTCGATTTTCTACTTCTTCCGGGGCCGCATCCTCGTGAAGATCACCCAGAAAACCGTCTTTACCCTGCGTAAAGAATTTTCCGAAAAAATTCAGCGCCTCCCCGTGGCCTATTTGGACCGCTTCACCGTGGGGGATCTTCTCTCCCGCATGACCAACGACATGGAATCCGTGGTCAACAATATGCGGCAAAACATCGCCCAAATCATCAGCGCCGTGGTCACCATATTAGGCACCTTGGCCATGATGCTCTATATCGAGCCCCGCCTTACGGTGATTTCTTTAATCGTGCTGCCCGTAAGCGCCCTGGTTACGGCGAAAATCGCCGGCCTCAGCCAGCGCTACTTCCGCGCCAAGAGCCACGACATGGGCCGGGTAGACGGCTACATGGAAGAGATCATCTCCGCCCAGGAAGTGGTGAAGAGCTTCACCTTCGAAGACCGCGCCATCCATGAATTTAATGAAATTAACGACGCCCTCTACGCCAACGCCTACATGGCCCAGTTTATCAGCAGCGAAATCATGCCCCTTATGGGCTTCATCTCCAACTTGGGCTACGTGGCCATCGCCGTCTTCGGCGGCTTCTTGGTCTTAAACGGCGCCATTACCCTGGGCGCCATACAGGCCTTCTTCCAATACTCGAGAAAACTCAATCAACCCATCAGCGGCATGGCGGAAGTGGTAGGGGCTCTGCAATCGGCCATCTCCGCCGCCGACCGCATTTTCCGCGTCCTCGATGGGGAAGAAGAGGCGCAGACCGACGACACCACCATCCTGAAAGAATTAAAAGGCGAAGTCACCTTCGATCACCTGCGCTTCGGTTACGAGAAAAACCAAGTGGTCATCGACGACTTCTCCCTCCACGTGAACCCCGGCGAGACCGTGGCCATCGTCGGGCCCACCGGCGCGGGAAAAACCACCCTTATCAACCTTTTAATGCGCTTCTACGAGCCCGATCACGGCAGCATTTCCGTGGACGGCGTAGACATTCGCCGCCTCACCCGCGACGATCTGCGCCGCCACTTCGGCATGGTGCTTCAAGACACCTGGCTCTTCACAGGCTCCATTAAAGACAATATCGCCTACGGCAAAGAAGACGCCACCGAAGGCGAAATCCTCGCCGCCGCCAAGGCCACCTATGCGGACAACTTTATCCGCACCCTGCCCAATGGCTACGACGAAATCATCACCGAATCCGGATCGGAAATCTCCCAAGGCCAGCGGCAACTTTTAACCATCGCCCGGGCCCTCATCTCCGATCCCGACATTCTGATCTTAGACGAAGCCACCAGCTCCGTGGACACCCGCACGGAAAAACTCATACAAAAAGCCATGGACCGCCTCATGCACGGCCGCACCAACTTTGTCATCGCCCACCGCCTCTCCACCATCGTCGGCGCCGATGTGATCCTCGTCTTAAAAGACGGAAACATCGTGGAACAAGGCGATCACGAAAGCCTTATGGCGAAGAAAGGCGAATACTACGCCCTCTACCACAGCCAATTTGAAGGAAAAGAGATTTAACTGCAAATACTTTTCTCCTCACTGAATAATTTTTACAAGCGCGGGTAAGTATAAAATGACATCATTATTAGGACTCAATCGAAAGGAGATCTTTCATGTTATTTTGGTTAATTTTCGGCGCATTGGCCGGCTGGATCGCAAGCAAGATCATGGGCAAAGACGAATCCATGGGCGCTGTAGCAAACATCGTCACCGGGATCGTCGGATCCTTCATCGGCGGCTTCATCGCAAGCAACGTCTTCCACATGGGCAAAGTGTCCGGCTTCAACCTCTACAGCCTCATCATCGCCGTCATCGGCTCCGTGATTTTGCTGTGGATCGTGAATGCAGTAAAAAACAGAAAATAAGGCAAGAAAAGGGGCTTTTGAATAAGCCTCTTTTTTCTTGCCCTTTTTTCTGTTAAAAAAGACGGATCTTTTGGGGATTTTCTTTTTTCTCGCTCACCTTTGGCTTTGTTTTGGATGGCACACCTTTTGTGATTCGATTCCTTTTATATCCTACGCACCATATCTTCAACAATTACTTCCGGGGGAGGGAAAAAGGGCGTTGCGATTTCATGACCTATCCCGACGAGCAAAGCGAGTCGTTGGAAGGTCAGATGCAGTCTTACACCATTTCGGGGAGGCGAAGCCTTCACGAAACGGATGTATAGTTGTACGCCCTATGACCCTCAAGGCGGTGGCGCCTGTTCTTAAAACGCTTAATGAACGTAATGAAATCAGGTTACTTTTTCCGCTTTAAAATTGATTCTTACATGGCTCTGAGACCAGGGGAAGGGCCTAGGGCGTTGCGATTCGCCCTCTGGCCCTTCCCCTGGACCCCATCCCACTCCACCCTAACGCTTTTCTAATGTGCGAAGCCCTGGCGGGCTTCGATTTGTATTGGGCTTCTTCGACATCCCCAGACAATGAATTGGGTGAGCTATCTTCGTTTTCCGATGATGAATTACCCGACTCACAGTTTCCTTTCCGCAACACGGCCCAGCAGGAATCGGAACCCGTTAGGGTTCCGCACTTTATGAAAGCGTTAGGGATAAAGGGTAGGGGTCCGGGGGAGGGATAAGGGCGAATCGCAACGCCCTTTTTCCCTCCCCCGGGTTTCAAAACCATTTAAGAATAAAATTTAAGCGAAAGAGAAAACAACACGGAAATTTGTCTGCTAAGCAATTTAATATGGGGCCTCAGGGCTATTGCCCGGCAAAGATAAAAAGGTGAGCAAAGAAAAAAATAGCACCAAAAAACCCACGATGGGGGCTCATCCGCCCTCTCTTGGGTTTTTTTATGCGAAACATGGTGGTGTGCAAAGGAAAAACAAAAGACATTCCTCTCTTAGGCTACAATCTCTTCTCTCAGTTGTCCCTCTTCGAAGTGCAATATCCTGTCGGAGATTCGCTCGGCGAAGGCCCTATCGTGGGTCACGACGATCATGCCCATGCCTTTTTCTTTTAGCCGCCCCAGGGTTTGGGCCAGCTTGTCGATGGTTTCCGCATCCAAGGCGGAGGTGGGCTCGTCGAAGCAGAGGATGTCGGGCTCCAGCATACAGGCCCTGACAATGGCCACCCGCTGTTGTTGGCCGCCGGAAAGGTTTCTCGGGTATTTGTCTTTTTCCTCGTAGATTTCCAGTTCTTTCATGAGCCGCTCGGCCCTTTCTTCCGCTTCTTTTCGGTCGATGCCGTGGTAGACGGGAGCCAGGAGGATATTCTCCCACACGGTCATTTTCGGAAACAGGTAGTAGCCTTGAAAGACCATGCCGATTTTCTTCGCATCGGTGGTGCCTACAGGCATCACTTTGCCGTCGAAGGAGACGGTGCCGGCGTCGTAGGTTTCCAGACCATTGAGGCAGCGGAGGAAGGTGGTCTTGCCTTGGCCGCTTTTGCCCGCAATGGACACGATCTCATCGGAGGTAAAGGTGAGGTCGATGTCGCTCCAAATGCAGCGGTCGCCAAAGCTCTTTTTTAAATTGTCCACGGAAATTTTCATGACGCTTCAATCTTCCTCTCTGAGTATCTCAAAAGCAAGGTCAACAGACCGACGACGATAAGGTAAACCACCCCGACGTAAATGTAGGGAAGGATGGATGACATGGTGTTGGAAACGGATTTGGCCGCCTTCAAAATATCCATGACGCCCAGGATATAGACCAAGGAGGTGTCCTTGACCAGGGTAATGACTTCGTTGGAATAGGCGGGGAAGCTCCGCTGGATGACCACGGGCAAGATGACTTTAAAGAAGGTGTAGGGTTTGGAAAGGCCCAAGACCTTGCCCGCTTCCCACTGCCCGGGATCGATGGATTGAATCCCGCCGCGGAGGATTTCCGCCAAGTAGGCGGTGTAATTGAGGACAAAGGCCAGAAAAATGGAGGTAAACCGGCCCAAGGTAATGCCCGCAGGCAAAAGGGGCAGCCCGAAAAACACGAACATTAATTGAAGGAGCAAAGGCGTCGCCCGCATAATATAAATGTAAATCGCCGCGATCTTCGATATAATGGGGTTAGGGGACAAGCGTGCCCACGCCACCGGGATACAAAGGATGGACGATAATACGATGGTTACGGCAAATACCGACGCCGTCACTTTCATGCCTTCCCCCAAGAGGGGGATTAAACGTTCAAGAACTTCCAAAACTGCCTCCTGCTATCCCATTAGTCGGCGAAATACTTGCTGTAAATTTCGTCGTAGGTGCCATTATCTTTCAGCGTCTTCAGCGCCTTGTTCAGTGCTTCTTGTAAAGCCACATCGTCTTTACGCATGCCCACGGCAAATTGTTCTTCGCCGAAGTTGTCGTCTAAGACCTTGTAGTTTTCTTCGCCGTTTTGCTTCATGTAGTAGCGCGCCAACACTTCGTCGACGACGATGGCATCGCAGCGTTTCGCTTCGATGTCTTTAAAGCATTCGTTGTTGGTGGCGTATTCGACCGGCGGTTCGGCCAAGGTTTTGACAAAGGCCTCGTCTTTCATAACGGCTTCCAGTGCGGAGGATTCGCCTTGCACGGTGATGCGCTTGCCGGCCAAGTCGGCCTTGGAGTTCACGGGAGAATCCTTCATGGTAATAATGATTTGACGGTTGTCCATGTAAGGATCAGAGAAGAGCAACTTCTTTTGACGCTCGGGGGTAATGGAGAAGCCATTCCAGAGGAAGTCCACATTGCCCGATTCAAGTTCCGATTCCTTCACCGTCCAGTCGATGGGTTGGCATTCGATCTTGATGCCCATCTCTTCGGCGGCCTTTTGCGCCAAATCCACGTCGAAGCCGACGATGTTGCCTTTTTCGTCGCGGAAACCCATGGGTGCAAAGGTGTCGTCCATGCCCATGACGTAGGTCTTGCTCTTGTCCAGCTCGCCTGCGGCTTCCTGTTTGGCGTTGTTTGCATTGTTTGCCGCTTTATTCTCCGGCTTCGCACCGCCGGAACAGCCCACAAGCAAAAGCATGGTCAATGCGGTCAAGGTAAATAGTCTTTTCTTCATGATCAGTTTCCTTTCTCTGTTTATCGCTTTACTACGGTAAATCATCATGGACTTATAATACATCCTTTGTCCCCAATTGTAAAGCTTTTTTTCAAAATTTATTGTATAGACGGTGCGCCGTCTCGTTTTTCATTTTATGTACGCCATCCTTCGTCCGTTGGGAAAGGAGTTTTCATGGATACCCACCACGCGACAAATTACGATCACAATCGCCTGCGCATGCACCTGGTCTTCGGCGGCTTCGTCGTCGGCCTGGCCTCGGGCATGATTTCCGTTTTATACCGCTTCACCTTAGGCAAGCTCGACGACGCGAGAATGTTGCTCTATGCCAACATCACCCCGGGGCGCATCGCCCTCATGCTCGGGCTCTTTTTCGCCATGGCCGTGGCCATGCACCTCTTACTTAATTGGTCGCCCTTAAGCGGCGGCAGCGGCATCCCCCAAATTCGCGGCGAGCTTTTAGGCAAAGCCGACATCGCCCCGGTGCCCACCCTTATTTCAAAATTCTTCGGCGGCGCCATGGCCGCCTTCTCCGGCCTCACCCTCGGGCGGGAAGGCCCCTCCATTCAATTAGGGGGCACCCTGGCGAAAATCCTCGCCAAAGTCTTCCACGCCTCGGAAATGGAAGGGCGCTACTTCATCACCGCCGGGGCCTCCGCGGGTCTCGCCGCAGCCTTTAACGCCCCCTTGGCCGGCGCCCTCTTCGCCCTGGAAGAACTCCACAAAAGCTTCTCCCACTTCTTCGTCGTGCCCTGCGTCGTGGCCTCCGTGGTGGCCAACTGGATCAGCTTCCGCATTCTGGGCATGGAGCCCGCCTTCTCCTTTCCCATGAAAGAAATGCTCCCCACCGGCATGATCTGGGCGCCTGTGGTCGTGGGCATCGTCGGCGGCATCTTCGGCGCCGTCTTCAACAAAGGCCTCCTCTTTGCAAGCACCCGCATGAAAAAACTTCCCATGCCCCGCTACCTCGTCATCTTTCTCGCCATGGTCCTCGCCCTTTTGGCCGGCCTCTACAACCCCATCCTCCTTGGCGGCGGCCACGACCTCATCGAGCATTTGGCCACCACCACCGTCGCTGGCAAGGCCCTTATCGCCTTCTTCGCCATCCGCATGCTCCTCGTCTGGACAGGCTACGGCTCCGGCGCCCAAGGCGGCATCTTCCTTCCCGTCCTCACCCTGGGCGCCCTCATCGGCGCCCTCCTCCACGGCATCTTCATCGGCACAGACATCTACTACGCCAACTTCCTCTACCTGGGCATGGCCGCCATCCTCTCCTCCGTGGTGCAGGCCCCCCTCCTCTCCATCCTACTCGTCTCGGAAATGAGCGGCACCATGCTGCAAATGATCTCCGTCACCACCACCGCCATGATCGCCTACATCATCGCCCAGCTGTTAAAGAGCGGCCCCATCTACGAATCCCTCTACGACAATATGTTCCAAAAAGACATCGGCAAACTCCACGACGACTACACCATGCAATACTTCCTCGTCCCCGGCGGCGCCAACTACATTAACGTTCCCCTGAAAAGCCTCCACATCCCCCATCACCCCATCATCGCTTCCGTGCAGCGGGAAGACATTGCCTTCACCCCCAACGCCGACACCACCCTGGAAGGGGGCGACGAACTCCTCGTTCTCTGCGAAGAGCGGCACCTGGAAGCATTGGCCCAATTTTTCGGAGATGCAGAATGAAACGACTGATCCCCCTCCTCGTCCTTTTGCTCCTCGCAGGCTGCGCCAAACAAAAGGCGACGGATACCGTCACCATCGGCGTCTTTGAGCCCCAACAAGGCCTCTACGGCGAAACGGGCCAAGACACCTGGCGCGGCGTCAAGCTCGCCCACCGGCTCCGCCCCGTGGCCGGCGGCAAAAAAATCGAACTCGCCCTCTACGACACCAAGAGCCAATCCATGGAAGCCGCAAACGGCGTCAGCGTCCTCTCCGATGAAGGCGCCCTGGCCCTTATCGGCACCTTCGGCACCGACAGCATGAACCGCGCCCGCCCCGTCATTAACGCGGCGAAAATCCCCACCGTCACCGGCTCCACCGCCGCCGATCTGGAGGGCGACTATTGGATCACCCCCCTCTCCATGAACGACGACGAACAGGCCCGCGCCATGGCCGCCTTTGCCGCAACCACCTTGGGCCTCAGAGACATCGCCGTGGTGGTGGACGCCGAAACAGGCTACGGCAACGACCTGGCACATGCCTTCATCGAAAGCCTCCCCGACTACGTCCGCACCTACCCCATCGACTACCACACCGGCGAAACCCGCTTCAAACGAGAAATCGCCCGATTGAAAAAATACCCCGTCGACGGCATCTACTGCCCGGGGGATTCCGCCGCAAGCGCCTACTTCATTCGCGCCGCAAAAAACGCAGGCATCCGCGTCCCCCTCATGGGCGCCGACCGCTGGGAAAACCCCTCCTTTAAAGAAATCGGCCGAGACGCCGTGGAAGACGTGTACTTCACCGCCCACTACGCCCGCTACGAAACCTTTAACCAGGCCTCCGACGCCTTCTTAAAAGCCTACGAAAAAGAATACGACCGCGCCCCCACAAGCTACGCCGCTATCGGCTACGACGCCTACAACCTCATCGCCGATGCCATGAACCAAGCCGGCCCCGATCGAGACGCCATGGCCCGCTACCTCCGCCGCCTCAACACCTTCGACGGCGCCCTGGGCATCACCAAACGCCACAAGACCAGAAATGTGTCCATTATGCGGCAAAAAGGCAATAAGGCAAACTACGTGAGCACCGAAGAGGTGGCGTACTAAAGACGAGCACACAAAAAGACCACCGACACCCGTCGATGGTCTTTTTTCATCCTTTCAACACCCGCGCAAGCAAATCATAAATAACGGATCAACTGCACTAAATAGGGGTTTTTGAAATGTTTGTTTTCGTCTTTGTCCAATAATCGCCTGTCAAAAACGCGAAAACCGTTGCTTTCATAAAACTTCAACAGCGCCGGCGTATCTTCACATTCTAAGTAGACAAAACGTCCGCTGGAAAGACTCTGAATAAATTTTACACGATCGCAAGCCAAGCGCAAAAGCTGTTCACCGCTAAATAAAGAAAGGACCTCGTCAACCGCGCTATAATTTTTTCCTAATTGGCCGATGAGATAGACCGGAAGCGTGTGTTTTTTCAGACGCCGATCATAGGTCGCATAGGTGGTAATTTTATTTTTATATTTGCTATTGAAGCCGGAAAGTTTATAAAAATCAATGCTTTTTGTCGCGATAGCAAAATACCCAACAAGTTCCGGCTCCCCACGAAAGGGCAAAAAAACCAAATACGTTGTAGAAAAACCACGCTTTGTAAACTCTATGGCCTTTTCATGCAGGAAATAATTCACATCGCCATTGAATACACAGTCAAACCTCAAAAGAATCTTCCGCACTTCAGATTCACCGAGTTCTAATAGCAAATCCTTCAGATTCACAAGGTACGGAACCGGTTTTTGCAGTTTTTCACCCATTCCTAATCCTCTTTATTGAAAAGATTTTTAATCCCGTCTCTTGAAAGTAACTTTGCAGGCTCTTCTTTGTAAGGAGTGCTCTTTGCATATGCTTCAGACTGCGCCATGGCGCGAGCAATGTCTCTCTTTTGCTTTTGTTTTCGAATATCTACTGACTTTAAAAAACTTTTTGTAGCCATGCTCTTCTCCTCCTTTGTGATTTGATTGTACATGAACGAGGAGGTTTTGTCTATTCAATGGTATATGCCTTTTCTATTTCACACCTTTTCTTTAACCGCCAAAGGAGTAGCCGGACCCCCGCATTCGCCATCTGACCCTAGTCCCACAAACAAAACCATCTACCGATCAAATATCCAATTAAGAACAACCGTACTGCGACGCGGCCCAACAGGAATCGGAACCCGTTAGGGTTCCGGACTGCTAAAAAGCGTTAGGGATTACAACTATACATCCGTTTCGTGAAGGCTACGCCTTCCCGAAACGGTGTAAGACTGTATCTGACCTTCCTGCGTCTCGCTTCGCTCGTCGGGATAGGTCATGAAAGGGGTAGGGGTCCGGGGGAGGGATAAGGGCGAATCGCAACGCCCTTTTTCCCTCCCCCGGAAATATAGGATGAAGATAAGGCGTGATAGAACCGACAATATCGTTTCACAAAAGGTGTGCCATCGGAAGGAAAGAACAATTGGTGTGCGAAGGAGAAAAAGAAAAATCAATCACCCATTTCTTCCCCTAAAGAATAAAAAAGGACCGTTTAGGTCCT